>CACXGR010000308.1 GCA_902767235.1 uncultured Lachnospiraceae bacterium
AGGACAAACTACCCCAGAGGACAAACCACCCCCAGAGGCTGAGATCATAGGAAATGAGAAAGAGGAGGGCAGATTTGTATGAAAACAATAATCCTGAACGGAAGTCCCAGAAAAAACTGGAACACAGCCATGATGTTAAAAGAAGCACAAAAGGGTGCTGAGTCTGCAGGCGCAGAAACAGAATATTTTGACCTGTTTGACCTTACCTATACCGGATGCCGCTCCTGCCTTGCCTGCAAACGCAAGGGTGCCGAACGGTGCAAATGTTTTTGGAAGGATGATCTGTCTCCCCTGATAGACCGCATCTTTGCTGCCGATGCTCTTATCATCGGATCACCGATCTATCTTGGGGATATCACGAGCCAGGTACACGGGCTGATCGAGCGGCTGCATTTCTGCGCGCTGTCATACGATGACTATTCGAATTACTTCAAAGGCAGAGTCAATGTGGGGATCATACTGACCATGAATGCGCCTGCAGCTTATTATGACCTTGCATACAGAAAGAAGGCAAAAGAAATCGCGCAGAGCTTCGAAGGACTGAATGGATCCGTAGAGGTTTACGCATGCTGCGATACTCTGCAGGTGAAAGACTACAGTAAGTATAATATGGCCAGTTTCAGCGAAGAACATAAGAGGGCTGTGAGGAAGGAACAGTTTCCTAAGGATCTGGAGAAAGCTTTTCAGATGGGAGCACGGCTGGGAGGAGGACATTAACGGTGGATAAGAGAAAAAAGTCACTGGATATCCTGTTCATCGGCAACAGCCATACCTATTACAATGATATGCCCCTGATGGTCCGGCGGCGGGCGATCGAGTGCGGTTATGACTGCCGGGTCGCTATGATCGCACATGGAGGCTGGTTTTTGGCACAGCATGCGGAAGAGCCCGACGTACGGTTCAATATTCTGTACGGAGGGTATGACTATGTCGTTTTGCAGGAGCATGCGCATCCATTTGGACCTGTGGAAAAGTTTCGCGATGCGGCAGTTCGCCTTAATAGATGGATCCGCGAGGCCGGAAGTACGCCAATCATATTTGACACTTGGGCGAGGAAGTCTGAACCGGAAAAGCAGGCGGAGATGGATACGGCACACAAGTTGGTGGCGGGTGAGATCGATGCACTGCTGGCGCAGGTTGGTGTGAACTGGTGGGACTACCAGAAAAGCTGGCCTGAACTGGAGATGTATGATAAAGACGGTGCGCACGCATCAGCAGCCGGGTCGGATTTCGCCGCGAAGCATATCTGGGAGACGATCCGCACCGACCTTAGCAGAATTAGTGTTTCCTGACACCATAAACCCCGGTGATAGACATCAAACAGATAAGGAGGTAAACCAATGAGCAGGCTAAAAGAACTCAGGCGCTATGTGGATGCCGAACTGAACAAAATGGAGAACATGGACAAACATAACGGCGCGATCAATCACTTGTACGGGGTATCTCTGGCGGCGCAGATGATCGCGAAGAAGAGAGGGCTTGATCCGGAGATCGCCGCTATGTCGGCAATGCTTCACGACCTCGCCGCCTACAAATCGGGATCCTACGATGACCACGCTCACAGGGGCGCCGAACTGGCGCGGGCGATCCTCGGAGAATTGGGCCTGACGGATGAAAAGGAGACGGAGACGATATGTTCCGCCATATACCATCATGATGACAAGCTTGCGGTGGACAGCCCTATGGATGAAGTGCTCAAAGACGCAGACGTGATCCACCACTGTATGAACGATCTGTCAAAAGCAGTGAAGGATAAGGAAAAAGCCCGCTTTGAGGCTCTCTGTCGGGAGTTTGGAATGGATTGATTCAGTTCTTGACGGTCTGGAAAGGAAAATCAAATGAGTGATGCTTTTGTAAAAATCGATCTCCACGGCCTGCGGCAGGAAGAAGCGATGAAGGTAATTGATAAGGCTTTGGCCTCAGCGGGACCGACAACATATCAGTTGCAGCTGATCCATGGATATAATCGCGGCACCAGTTTGCGGACTATGATCTATGACTGGTATCGGTACGATAAAAAAGTGAAGCGGATCATTCCGGGCGACAACCCGGGGATCACTGTGCTGGTACTGAAGGAACTGTATTGAGACCTCTGAGGCAATTTGTCCCCCCTTTGCCAAATACATATCGATTGAATAATCGACCTCTGTGAATAATCGACCTCTGGGGTCATTTGTCGCTGAATGAATAATCGACCTCTGGGGTCATTTGTCGCTGAAAATTACAGGAAGAAGAGGATCATGCCGGATACGATCATCCTTAGTCAATCTGAATACGAGAAACTTATAGAAGAAGTGCAGCGGCTCCGTGCGCGGGTCACCGAGCTGACAGCGCAGCGCGACGATCTGCTCTACCATGTCTGCCCGGCATTGCAGGCAAAATATGACGAGAAGATCGGTTCTATAGAACGCGAACTCCTTGCCGCCAAAATGTATCTGAAAGAGAAGCAGCGCGTGATCGAGATCCTGCAGGCGCAGCTCAACCGGCGGGAAAAGCCGTCTATGAAGGAGGCGGAAAAGAAAGCGCATGAAGAGTTCCGGGCGTACGAGGAAGAGCTGAAGAAGAAGGCGGAAGAAGCGCGAAGTTTCCGCGAGCGCTGGGAGAAGGAGTCTCAGTGGTCCAAACACGAGCAGGAGCGCAGTACCAGGGAAAAAAGAGAAAAAAAGACGCAGCCCTCATCAGCACAAAATAAAGACTCTGAAGAAGAGATCCACAAGCGGATCGGTCTTGCAGATGATCCTTATAATGAGGATTATGACGCGAAAGCGGATGGGGAAGAAGGAGAAGATCCCATCCACGAATTAAAACGCCTGTACCGGCAGATCGTAAAGCGCCTGCATCCGGACGTCCATCCCAACCCGACAGAAAGGGAGAAGGATCTGCTGAACCGCGCGAACAAAGCGTATAAGGCAGGCGACCTGGAAGAGATGCGCAGAATCTGGGAGGAGCTCGCCGGAATGGA
>CACXGR010000309.1 GCA_902767235.1 uncultured Lachnospiraceae bacterium
ATTTAAAGATGGCAACTGAAATATACACAAAATGCAAGAAAACCAATTGGTGAAAACATAGAAAAGCCGGCCGCTCGGATTGTTTTATTGACAATTCGGGCGGCCTTGGTATATTATAATAGCGTGAATTGGTAGAACCAATTTGGGGAAATTGGTCAACCAATTTGGGGACAGTATTTAGGAGAAACCAGAAGAAAACCGTTTGATGAATTTATGGAAGGAGCTTACTATGCAGTACAACAAAGTGACCCCTGAGATCATCGCCCAGATCGAGAAGATCGTACCCGGAAAGGTACATACCGGCGCTGATATTAACGAAGATTTTTTCCGCGATGAGATGCCCATATACGGCTCAAATCCCCCCGAAGTAGTCGTAGACGGAACGACAACAGAGGATATCGCAGCGATCGTCAAGGTCTGCTACGAAAATAACATCCCTGTGATCCCTCGCGGTGCCGGAACCGGCCTGACAGGAGCATCTGTCGCCATCCACGGCGGTGTCATGATCGACATGCAGAAGATGAACCAGATCCTGGAGTACGATGAGGACAATTTCGTTGTCCGCGTACAGCCCGGCGTTCTGCTGCATGATCTGGCAGAGGATGCTCTTGGCAGAGGCCTCCTCTATCCCCCGGATCCGGGCGAGAAGTTCGCTACACTGGGCGGAAACGTATCCACAAATGCAGGCGGCATGCGCGCTGTCAAGTACGGCTGCACAAGGGACTATGTGCGCGCCATGACCGTAGTTCTTCCCACCGGTGAGATCATAAAGCTCGGCGCGACGGTCTCCAAGACAAGTACCGGTTATTCTCTGCTCAACCTGATGATCGGCTCCGAGGGCACACTCGGCATCATCACCGAGCTGACCCTGAAGGTCATCCCTGCACCCAAGGAGACCGTATCCCTGATCATTCCTTTCGAGGGACTGGACGAGTGCATCGCGACCGTTCCGCTGTTCATGAAGAACCGCCTGAATCCCCAGGCAGTAGAGTTCATGGAGAGAGAGATCGTTCTTTCCTCCGAGAGATTCATCGGAAGAGAGACCTTCCCCAAGTCCATCGGCGGCATCGATGCGGGCGCTTACCTGCTGGTGACTTTTGACGGAGACAGCATGGACGACCTCAATGATGTAGTCGAGAAGGCGGCGGACCTGGTCCTCGAAGCAGGCGCCATCGATGTCCTGGTGGCGGATACGCCCGCCAAGAAGCGCGACGCATGGGCGGCACGCTCCTCCTTCCTCGAGGCCATCGAGGCAGAGACCACATGGCTCGACGAGTGCGACGTCGTTGTTCCCGTCACCATGATCGCCAAGTATCTGACATATGTGAAGTCCACAGAGGACAGATACTGCTTCAAGATCAAGAGCTTCGGCCACGCAGGCGACGGCAATCTCCACATCTATGCATGCGGCGATGACACGGTCGATGAAGTGACCTTCAAGAAGGATGTCGAAGTGTTCATGAAGGATATCTATCAGAAGGCAGCAGAAATGGGCGGCCTGATCTCCGGTGAGCACGGCATCGGCCACGGTAAGATGGATTATCTCGCTGACTTCTCGGGACCTGCTCAGATGCGCATCATGGAAGGCATCAAGAGAGTATTTGATCCCAAGATGATCCTCAATCCCGGCAAGATCTGCTACAAGGTCTGCTGATCGCGAAGAGGAGTTCCCCGCCCTTAGGGCGGTGTAAATATAGACCCGCCACTGGAAACACTCACACGGGAACTACTGAATAGAAAAAGCGGTGTATCTGCGCGTACACCGCTTTTTTCTATTGCTTTACAGCCATGTGAAAGCACTGACATGAGTTCAAACCGCAGGGCACAGAAGCTTCTTGTCCTCCGGAAGTCATACGCTCACCCCCTTTTTACAAGCACTCTGTCGCGCCCGCCCGATTAGTGTTATACTAAAAGCCAGAAAGGTGGGCGCGTCGCAATGGCAGACAAGAGCAGAAAGCAACAGAATAAAAAGCGCTTGCGCGGCAAAAGACAGACACTGAGACGCAGCTTCGGCAATGCCTGGGAAGGGATCCTGGTATGCTTCTTCGAGGAGAGGAACATCAAGATCCACTGTTTTGCTGCCGTTATGGTCCTGATCTTCGGTAACATCCTGCACATTTCCGTTACGGAGTGGCTGATCTGCTTTCTGCTGTTTGGCCTGATCATGGGGCTTGAGCTGGCGAATACGGCGGTAGAATCCGTGGTGGATCTTGTGACAGAGGAGTGGCAGCCTCTGGCCAAGAGGGCCAAAGATTGTGCAGCCGGCGCTGTTCTGATCGCCTCGATCTGGGCGGCTGTCGCGGGCGGGACCATCTTTTTCCCGAAGCTGTTCGTTTTTATTATGGACCTGATCGGGAAGTAAACTTATATAAGGAGGTATTGTTATGGAAAACATGTTTGGTGAAGGACTCAAGAAGATCATTCTCATGGGAATCGGCGCAGCGGCTGTGACCGCAGAGAAATCCCAGCAGGTTGTGGACGAGCTCGTAAAGAAGGGCGAGATCACGGTCGAACAGGGCAAGGAACTAAACCAGGAGCTCAAGCGCAACGTCAAGAAGAGCTTTGAGGATGCCGCAAAGGCAGGGGAAGAAGTCGAGGCAGAAGCTGCCGCAAAGGCTGATGACATGGAGAAAAAGATCTCCGACATGACAGTAGAAGAACTGGAGAATCTGAAAGCCATGATCTCCAAGGCTGAAGAAGCAGTAAAGGGCAAGGAAGAATAATACATTGAGTGCCGATGACAACCGCGAGCTGAACGAGAGCGCCGCTCCCGACAATGCCGGGGCAGACGCGAGCGCTGCTTCCGACAAGGCCCAAATAGACAACCGCGCCAGGCTCAGGGAGATCCGGGCAGTACTGGGCAGGCACCAGATCACGAGAGGTGTCACGCCGGAGAAACTGCGCGAGATCCTGGAGGACCTGGGACCCACTTATGTCAAGCTGGGGCAGATCATGTCGCTTCATTCCGACGTTCTGCCGCAGCGATATTGTGATGAGCTGATGAAGCTCACCTCCGAGGTCACACCCATGCCCTTTGAGCAGGTGGAGGAGGTCATCAACCGCTCCTACAGAGAGGACTGGCACCAGATCTTTGCCTCCATTGAAAAGAATACGCTCGGATCGGCTTCCATTGCGCAGGTCCACAAGGCCAAGCTCCTGGACGGCCGGGACGTCATTGTCAAAGTAGAGCGCAAGGGCATCTACGACACAATGGCCAGAGACATCGGCCTCCTCAAGAGGGCGGTCGGGATCCTGCCTCCGGTCGGCGGGCTCAAGAACGTCGTGGACCTGGAGATGGTCCTGGACGAGCTGTGGGCGACAGCCCAGGAGGAGATGGACTTTCTCAAGGAAGCCGCCAACATGGAGGAGTTCACCAGGAACAACCAGGGGATCAACTACATCCGGTGCCCCAAGCTCTACCACGAATACACGACCTCCCGCGTGCTGGTCATGGAGTACATCGGGGGCTGCCCGGTGGACGACAAGGAGACCCTGCTCGCAGAAGGCTATGATCTGGGCGAGATCGGGCGAAAGCTCGTCAACAACTACGTCAAGCAGGTGATGGAAGACGGATTCTTCCACGCGGATCCGCACCCGGGAAATGTCAAAGTCATGGACGGCAAGATCGTCTGGATCGACATGGGCATGATGGGGCGTCTGACCAACCGGGACCGGAACCTGATGGCGCGCGCGGTCAGAGCCATCGCGGTCGGCGATATCGCCGTCCTGGAGTCCACGATCATGGAGCTGGGTGATATTCAGGGGAAGATCGACTCGGGCAAGCTCTACGGAGAGCTGAGGGACCTCATGGACCGCTACGGAAATGCGTCCATGGGCAGCATCGATGCGGTGGAGTTCTTCAAAGATGTCATGGAGATCATGAAGGACAACAAGATCAAGCTTCCCCACGGCATGACCATGCTCGTGCGCGGCCTCACACAGATGCAGGGCGTCCTGCTCAATATCAGCCCCGACATCAACATGGCGGAGATCGCCGCGGGCAGGCTCAAAGAAGAGATGTTTCAGAATTTTGACTTCAAGGCGGAGGCGGCCAAGGCGGGCCGGCGCATCTACAAGGCGGCCGGACGCACGCTGGACATCCCTCCTCTGGTCAAAATAGCGCTGGAAGAGTATCTCAAGGGACAGGGCAGGATCAACATGCAGCTGGATGCGACCAAGAGCTTCTCCAATCTGATGCGCAGGCTGGTGCGGAATGTCGTCATGGGCCTCTGGGTCATGGCACTGCTGATCAGCTCCAGCATCATTTGCACGACAGATATGAAACCGCAGCTTCTGGGCATACCGGCGCTGGGATTTTTCGGGTATGTTCTGGCGTTTGCGATCTGCCTGTATATATTCATCCGGCATTTCCTGACGCGGAACAAGTAACTGCGGGGCACATTTGCCCCAGGGAGAGAGAACATGAAACTGGGAATCATCGGAACGGGCTGGATCGTGAAGGATTTTCTGCCCGGGCTTGTAAAGATGGACGGACTGGAGATCGTATCGATCATGGGCAGTCCGACCGGCTATGAAAAAGCGGAGGCGCTCAGTAAGGAATATGGGATCCCCTATGCCGCGCATGACCTGGAGGAACTGTGCGGGACCGGAATCGATACGGTCTACGTGGCGGTACCCAACAACCTTCACTTCACCTATTGTTATAAAGCGCTGGAGAAGGGGATGCATGTCATCGTCGAGAAGCCGATGACGGACGACGCGGGAGAGGCGGAGAGACTGGCTGAGATCGCGCGCGAAAAGAAGCTGTTCCTCTTCGAGGCGATTACCACCGTCTATATGACCGGCTACCGGAAAATAAAGGACTGGCTGCCCCTTCTGGGAGAGATCAAGCTGGTGCAGAGCCGCTTCTGCCAGTACTCGAGCCGGTATGACAATTTCAAAAAGGGCATCATCGCCCCTGCTTTTGA
>CACXGR010000310.1 GCA_902767235.1 uncultured Lachnospiraceae bacterium
GTAGTAGAAGTTCCTGCAGACGGCAAAGGCCGCAGGAAAAACAGCAAGAATGTCGACCTTGTGGAGAAGCTGTTCACTGAGTACGGCACAAAGTATGCAAACCGTAACGGCGGCTATACCAGAATCATTAAGATCGGTCAGAGACGCGGCGACGGTGCGATGGAAGTCGTACTTGAGTTTGTCTGATCACGGGGATCTGACAGTTATTTAGGATAATAAAGCCTCCGGGAGTTATTCTCGGAGGCTTTTTACAGATACAGGTAAATCTGATAAAGGGCACAGTTCGAAGGCGGGATCACAGACATGATCAAAATATCAAAGCTGATACACGATTATATAAAGAGAGACGACGAAGGAAATGCCGCGGGAACGGTGCGGGCCATCGACGGAGTGGACCTTCAGGTGGAACCCGGCATGTTTATCGCTGTGCTGGGGCACAACGGGTCCGGAAAATCGACCCTTGCCAAGCATCTGAATGCACTTCTCTTTCCCACCGAAGGGGAGGTCTGGGTGGACGGCCTTGATACCAGAGAAGAGAAGAATCTCTGGGAGATCCGAAGGGAAGCTGGCATGGTCTTCCAGAATCCGGACAATCAGATCATCGCGCAGGTGGTGGAAGAGGATGTGGGATTCGGCCCCGAGAACATCGGCGTTCCGACGCAGGAGATCTGGAAGCGCGTTGAGGAGAGCCTGAAGGCAGTGGGCATGTATGAGTACCGCAAGAAATCTCCCAACCGTCTGTCCGGCGGCCAGAAGCAGCGAGTTTCGATCGCCGGCGTGATCGCCATGGAGCCCAAGTGCATCATCATGGACGAGCCGACGGCCATGCTCGACCCCAACGGAAGAAAAGAGGTCATTAAAGCGGCCATGAAGCTGAATCGTGAAAAGGGGATCACGGTGATCCTGATCACGCACTACATGGAAGAGGCGATCAACGCGGACAAGATCTTTGTCATGGACAAGGGAAAACTTGCCATGCAGGGAACGCCCAAGGAGATCTTCAGCCAGGTCGAAAAGATGAAGGAGCTGAATCTGGATGTGCCGGAAGTGACGCTGCTCGCCCATGAGCTGCGCAAGGGAGGACTGGACATTCCTGCCGATATTTTGACCAAAGAGGAACTGGCAGACGCGCTCCTTGGAAAAGCGCAGAGCGATCCTGCAGGAGGTAGTAATGGCGATCAAAGTTGATGATATCAGTTATCTTTATGAACGGGATACGGCCATGCAGGTCAGGGCGCTGGACCACGTCTCGGTGGAGATCCCGGACAATCAGTTTATCGGACTGATCGGACACACCGGTTCCGGAAAATCGACCTTTGTGCAGACCCTGAACGGCCTTCTGAAAGTGACGGAAGGCCACATCTACTACAACGGCGAGGACATCGACGGGGAAAAATTCGACAAGAAGAAGCTGCGCTCTGACGTCGGCCTGGTCTTTCAGTATCCCGAACACCAGCTGTTCGAGGTGGATGTGCTCTCCGACGTGTGCTATGGCCCCAAGAACCTGGGAATGAGCGATGAAGAGGCGAAAAAAGTGGCCCTGGAGGCGCTTGAGAGCGTCAAAATGCCCAAAGCGCTGTACAAGTCATCGCCTTTCGATCTGTCCGGAGGCCAGAAGAGGCGCGCGGCGATCGCAGGCGTGCTGGCCATGAAGCCCCGCATGCTGATCCTGGACGAGCCCACCGCCGGCCTGGATCCCAGGGGGAGAGATGAAATACTGGGGCTGATCGCGGAAATGAAGCGGGCGCTCAACATGACGATCATACTTGTATCTCACAGTATGGACGATGTCGCCCGCTATGTGGACCGCATCATGGTCATGGGCGGCGGAAAGCTCCTGTATGACGACGAGCCGGTCAAAGTATTCCGTCATGTCAGGGAACTGGAGGAGCTGGGGCTGTCCGCGCCCCAGGTCACCTATATCATGACACTGTTAAAAGAGAGAGGTCTGGACGTCAACACGGATGTCCTCAATGTCAAGGACGCCGCCGCGGAGATCCTGGCGCATCGGAGGGAGCTGCATGTTTGATTCAATCACATTAGGCCAATATTATCAGACGGACTCCGTTCTGCACCGCCTGGATCCCAGGGTGAAGCTCGTGGGTACGTTCGCATATCTGATCTCGCTGTTCGTGGTGGATTCCCTTCCGGGATACCTGCTGGCCGCGCTCTTTCTGGCTGTCATGATCAAGCTGTCCAATGTGCCTTTCCGCTACATTGTCAGGGGTATGAAGACGATCCTCTTCCTGCTCATCATCACCGTCTGCTTCAATCTCTTCCTCACACCCGGCGAGGTGATCTGGGAGTTCTGGATCTTCAAGATGACCAGAGAGGGACTGAATTTTGCCATCAAGATGGCGATCCGTCTGAGCCTCTTGATCCTGGGGTCCTCGATCATGACGCTGACGACTACGCCCACGCAGCTGACGGACGCGCTGGAGAGCCTGATGCGGCCGCTCAAAAAAGTGCGCGTTCCGGTCCATGAGATCGCCATGATGATGTCCATCGCGCTGCGCTTTATCCCGATCCTGATGGAGGAGACGGACAAGATCATGAAGGCGCAGATCGCAAGAGGCGCCGACTTTGAGAGCAGAAACCTGATCAAAAAGATCAAGAGCATGGTGCCCCTTCTGGTCCCGCTTTTTATATCCGCCTTCCGCAGAGCCAATGACCTGGCGATGGCCATGGAGGCCAGGTGTTACCGCGGAGGAGAGGGACGCACCAAGATGAAGCCCCTGGTCTACAGCAGCAAAGACAGAGTCGCTTATCTCATCCTGCTTCTCTTTTTTGCCGCCTGCATCGCAATGAGGATCCTGTTCTGAACGGTCCGGAGTATTGTATATGAAGAGAATACTGCTCACTGTCGCCTATGACGGCACAGGGTATTCGGGGTTCCAGGCGCAGAAAAGCGGAGTCCCGACCATAGAGGGAGAACTGAACAGAGCGCTCACAGAGCTGACGGGCACTGCCGTCGAGGTGAGCGGGGCCAGCCGCACCGATGCCGGCGTGCATGCGCTTTGCAATCTGGCAGTGTTTGATACGCAGAGCCGGATCCCACCGGAGAAGTTTGCGAGCGCGCTCAATGTGCGCCTGCCCGCACAGATCTGCGTGCAGTGCTCGCGGGAGGTGCCGGCCGGTTTTCACCCGAGATTCTGTGACACCGTCAAGACCTATGAGTACGTCATATATAATGCCCGCTTTCCTTCGCCGCGCAGGAGCCGGTTTACCTGCTACGCCTATACGCCCTTTGATGTCGGGCGGATGGCCGAAGCGGCCCGGTATCTGGCGGGGGAACATGACTTCAAGAGCTTTTGCAGCATCCATACGCAGGCGCTGACAACGGTGCGGACGATCACGGAGATAGAGGTGTTGGAGAGGCCCTGCGGGCAGGAGCGGACCGCGCGGCGGGTGACGGAGGATATCCCCTTTGAGCCGGCTGCGGCAGCAGGTATCGGAGAGGCAGGGGACAGGGGAACGGACAGCTCCCGCGGCAAAGAAGTGCCGCCCAGAGAGATCGTGATCCGCGTGAGCGGGACCGGCTTTCTCTACAATATGGTGCGGATCATAGCGGGGACGCTGATGGAAGTCGGGCGGGGAGCCGTAAGCCCGGACGAGATGCCCCGGATCCTCGAGGCCTGCGACAGAAGCGCCGCGGGTCCCACCGCGCCGCCGGAAGGACTGACGCTGGTCGGATACAGATTTTTGTCCGCGAAAGCGGGAAAGGAAAGCCCGGGATCGGCATCCGGCTGTCCGGAAGCGGAGACCGCCGGCGCATAGAAAAAAATAAAGAAAAAAATGTGTAAAAAAATTGACACACTCCGGATCCTATTCTATAATATTCGGGTGCGACGGTGATGAACTGCGTCTTTTTTGATGCCCAAACTCCCCGGTTTTGGATCATTTGCCGACTGCGAATCGCACACAA
>CACXGR010000311.1 GCA_902767235.1 uncultured Lachnospiraceae bacterium
AGGAACAGGACCTTCGCGGGCTCTACGAAGATAGATACCAGAGGAAGGAGTCCCATGTTGACCAGGATGTCAACGCCGCCCTGCAGGAATACCAGAACACCTGCCATGACAGGTCCGATCAGGTAGAAGCCTACGATCGCCAGGAGCATACCCAGGATACCGATGGAGAAGTTGTTGACCAGCATCTCGAAGCCTGCCGGGATCTTGCCTTCGACAGCCTTGTCGAACTTCTTGATGACCCAGCCGCCGAGAGGGCCCATGATCATAGCGCCCATCAGCATAGGATAATCGGGCGCACCGCAGACAACACCGATGGTTGCGATCGCGCCCATGACTGCGCCTCTCTGGCCGCCGACCATCTTGCCGCCTGTGTAAGCGATCAGGACGGGAAGCAGGTAGGACAGCATCGGGCTGACCATTGTGGCGAGCGCTGCGTTCGGGAGCCAGCCGGCTTCGATGAACAGTGCTGTGATAAGTCCCCATGCGATGAAGGCGCCGATGTTCGGCATTACCATACCGCTGAGGAACCGACCGAAGGATTGAACTTTTTCTTTCATGTTTTTCCCCTTTCATAAAAGTGAACTTGTTTTGATGATTTGATTATAAGTGTGGCAATGCAACAAATCCACAAATACAAAATGAGCTTTGTCACCCACAAAAGTGACAAATGTTTGGGAATAAATATTCGTTTTCCCGTCAATGTCACATATGCGAAGACGCAAAAAGCGGCACCGTCCATCAAAATGACTGTGCCGCTTTTCATCCTTTTTATACCCGGTCCAGATAATCAAAGAAGAAACACTTGAGCTCTCTGGCCAGTTCAGCCCGGATCTCGTCCTCTCTCCCGGTCTTGATCTTGCGCAGGAAGTATTCGTTGGTGACCATCGCACCGCTGATGCTGCCCAGAACTTCCGCGTGCATATTCCTGTCGTCATCAATAGGCATGACCATTAGGAGCGCCGCCCGGATGCTCCTGAAGTAGGGATCCGTGAAGCTGCCTCTGCCGCGGGGCGTACAGCTGATGAAGACCGGCTCTCTGACCGCGCCGCTGCGGCAGTGCAGCAGTGCGATCCCAAGATCCGGAAAGATCTGGGAGTTGATCTTTTCTCTCTCTATGATGCCGTCCCGCAGGGCCGCCGCCGCGTGCAGGCTGTCCGTGACCTGCATGGTCATAAACTGCAGCAGTTCGCGGAAGCGAATGCTCTCCGACGTCTCCATTCTGCGGTAGCGCCGGATGATGCTCTTGATCTCGCGGATGAGAAAATATGCCTCGTCCAGCCTTCTGTTGAAGGGCGTCTCAGTGGTATCTCTCCGGATGTGGGAGTAATCCTCCAGCTTATACTCTATTTTGACGAGGTCTTTGGGAGGGATCAGGGGGCTCACCTGCAGATAATCCACGGGAAGCTGGTCCAGATTCATCGTAGAGATGAAGAAATCTGTGCCGGAGATAACGTACCGATTGATCTCGCCCTTCCCGTAGGATTTCAGGATCGCTTTGTTGCCCAGCTTATCCTTGAGTCTTGTCATCATAAGTCTGGCCACGCCGAACCCGCTCGCACAGACTATGCCGATGTTGACCTTTCTGGTGTACTGCTTGTTCTCCCGGACTCTCTCCTGTGCCGCCCCGAAGTGCATGGCCAGGAAACCGACTTCCGCCTCATTGACTTCGTATCCGGTCTCCTCCGTGATCACCTGCGCCGCGCGCCTGCATGCCTCGAAGATATCGCTGTATTCTTCTTTGATATCCTCCAGGATGGGATTGTGGATCCTCAGTCCGGTGGAGAGTCTCACCAGGACGGGCCGAAGGTGTACCAGAAGGCCCCTCAGAAACTCCTCATCCTCCTTGAGCTCATCGGCGATGTCTTTGTTGTAGACGTCGATCATCCGGTCGATCATGGGAAGAAGGCGGTCATCGCCAAGATCCGAAGGCAGCTCCTTCTCCTCGCCGGTGTAGGCCATTTTGGCGCCCCGGATGTGCAGGAGCACATAGGACAGCTCGCCTCTGGGGATCTCGATCCCGAATTCCTTCTCCATGGCCTCCAGGATGCGGACAGCCAGATCGTAGTCCTCCCAGAACTCCAGATCTCCCATCTCGGGCGGGACCTTGTCCAGGGCTGCCCCCTGCTGCAGGCGCTCGATCACGATCGAAATATGTATGACCAGTCCCGCGTAGGCGCTGTCTGCCAGCTGCAGTATTTTGGGCTCGTTGAGTCCCCGCAGGACCTTGTCCACTCTGCGGACCGTGTCGCCTTCCAGCAGGGAATAGATCCCGCTGTCGGCCGCATCCAGCAGTGCTTCCGCGAAGATCTCGCCGGTGATGTCGCCGCTGCTGTACGCTTCGGACTGCCCGGCGGTTTCCTCAATGAAGCGGCGCATCGCCTCTCTGTAGTCGCGCTCGTCTCCCTCCAGGATCACGCCGTATCCGGGTCTTCTGACGATGCCCAGATGGCTCTCCTCAAGCCAGCCGCACAGGGCATCCATATCACTGCCGGCCGTTGCCTCGCTGACGCCCAGCATCTGACTGTAGTAAAAGAGTTTGCGCGGCGTCCTGTCACGGAGCAGTTCGAACAGCAGTCTCCTTCTTCTTCCGTCCCGGTCCGCCGCGTCAGGATACTGCTCTCCCCCGAGGCTGTCCTGCAGCTTGTCCAGATCTGCCTGCTCCCCTTTGAGGACTACGCCTTTTCCTTTGTGGTTTTCCAGTTTGAGATGATAGGATTTGATGCAGAGCTCCAGATAATCGAACTCTCTTTGTACAGTTCTCTTGCTGACGCCCAGCTCATCCGCGATCTCCTGCTTTCCCACGGGCCCGCCGCTCGCCAGCAGGATCTTCAAAATTTGCTGAATCCTGGGTGTAAATTCCATCTGCCCCCCCCAAAAAAGATACATTATTCAATATTTATACTTACAATAAAAATAATAACAAGGAATCACAGCCATTTGAAGAAAAACAAAATGAAGATTTGTCACTTAGATCTGGGACAAAAGTAAGTCAGATGTGTTTGCGGCAGGATCTTCGCCCATAAGAAAAGGCCGCACACGACCCGTTCGTTCGTACACAGCCCTTCTGCCGAATTTATAATCTAAATTTATTTTACTGCATATGTTAATTATTATCAACTAACTAATCTGACAATTTTTAACTTCCGATCTCCGCTCAATTCGTAAATTTGACGGAATTGGGCCCCGCAGTGACGTCACGCAGGCAAATCATGGTATGATGATCATAAACAGGATATGCCCCGGCCAAAACACAGTCTGCCGGGGGATGTATACACTTTTTCAGCAATATACCCCATACAACGGAGGAATTCTTATGGCATATGAGATGCATTACAGAGCAGCTATTTTTGATATGGACGGCACGATCCTGGACACCTCAGAGGACCTGACGGCCGCCATAAACTACGCCATGGGCAGATTCGGGCACAGAAGCGATTTTCCCAGAGAGGACGGCTGTCTCTTTTTTGGCAGCGGCGCCCATACCGCCGTGCAGAGGGCTCTGGCCCGTGAGGCCGGCATGGACCGCGCGCGGATCCTTCAGATCGGCTCCGCGCAGAGCTGTATCGTTCCCGGCATCGACGAGGACGAGGTAATGCGGATCCTGGAGGTGTACCAGCCCTATTACAAGGCGCACAATGCGATCCGCACGCGCCCTTACCCGGGGATCGTCGAACTGCTCCGCCGCCTTCGGGAAGCCGGTGTCCTCACCGCTGTGGTCTCCAATAAGCCCGACAATTCCGTAGTACAGCTGGCTGCTGACTATTTTGACGGGGGATTCGACCTGGCCATCGGTGAGACGGCGGGCATCGCAAGAAAGCCGGCGCCGGACATGAATCTCATGATCCTGAAAAAGCTGGGTGTGGACGTGCGCGACGCAGTGTACATCGGCGATACGGAGATCGATCATGCCACTGCGCGGAACACAGGCATGGACCTGATCATGGTGAGCTGGGGCTTTCGTCCCCGCACTGAACTGGAGGCTCTGGGCGCCAAAGTCTTCGCCGACACGGCGGATGAGGTCTTCGAGCGAATTCAAAAGGGCGCGTCCCTATAGAACGCGCCCCTATACCGGCAGTCATCTTACCGGAACATTCTTCTCTCTGAGGGCCAGAAGGACCTCCCTGATCAGTGTCCTCTGTACTTTGTGATAATCTTCCTCATCGCACTCCGCAATGATGGAAAGCACCGCGAATCCCATCTCCACAGACAGGACGCCTTTGTAGTAGGGCCCGCTGATGATCTGCGGGCACTGCTGCCCGATCTTGGGAAGGGTCTCGCTCAGGATCTCCTCTGCATCCCTGAGCGGATAGTTCACATCGATCTTGATGGTGATGGCCACCCAGGAATTCATTTTGGTGAGGTTGGTCACGCTCTTGATGTCCTTGTTGCCGATGACCTTGATGTTGCCGCCCCGGCCGATCAGCCTGGTGCTCCGCACGCCAACTTCCTGTACCATGCCTCTGTAGCCGTCAATATCTACGATATCGCCGACCTGATATTCTCCCTCGAAGATCATGGAGACACCGGCAAAGATATCCGCGATCAGGTCTCTTGCGCCCATGGAAACGCCGATACCGATCACTCCGACAGAAGCCAGGATCGCGTTTGTGTCAACGCCCAGATAGGACAGCGCATAGTAAATGAACACCAGGATCGCAATATAATTGATCAGGTTGGCGATCAGGCGGCAGATCGTCTGCCCTCTGGAATTGAGCATTTTTCCGAGCGTGCCGGCCACAAATCTGACAAACATCATGCCGAGTATGAGCGTACACAGGAGCAGGACGATACTGGTCAGCGCGAAAACATTGAATCCTTTGTTCCACTTTCCCGTCAGGACATAGTTCATGACAAACTGCCTTTGGGTGCCGCCGCTGTGCATATCCATTGCCAGCTGCACGAGCGACAGTCCCAGGAGCACCTCAAAGATGAACACAGCCTTCCTTTCCGGTGTGGCATTGCCGGCTGCCTGCCGGATATGAGCGCGGATCTTTTTGAGCAGGCTCTCGTCCCCGGAAGCATCCGCCTTCTTCACATCATTCACTGCTTTTGTCTGCTTCCCCTCTTCTTCGATCCGGCGGATCATATCGCGGTTGTATCCGTGCGTCAGATACAGAGACAGGATCAGAAAAACGAATGCAAATGCCAGCGCACAGACGATTCCGAACCGGAAGCTGTTCTCATAGAGCATCCCATTCGGCGTACAGACAAAAATATAGCCGTTGTTCTTTGTTTTTCTGGATACGCAGAAAACCTTCTGGCCGTTGATCTGTTCAAAGTCTGATACGTCGTCCCGGATCAAAGAGGGCTTGATCCCGAGTTCTTGTACGGTATAATACCCGTATGCCAGTTCTTCCGCGTTTGAATTGACGATGTGCTCTGCCTTTTCGTCGACGATAAAGCTCAGTTTGCCGGCAGGCGTCATGGACCGCAGCACACCGTTGACCGTCTTTATGCCGTCATAGTCTTCTTCCTGTCCCTCCGGTTTCACTGCGAGGATCAGAACGCCGTACCCTCCCTTATCCATATCGTTCATGCGCACGCCGTACAGTTCCAGCGTTCTCCCGGTCACTTCGTCTCTGACAGCCTTGTGGGCGATCGCGGGAACGCCCTTTAAGATCCTCCTGAAGTCCGCCGTCGAGGTGGGATGTTCCGCCTTATCATCCCCCAGCTCCATTTTTATATAGTCCGCGCTGGTGCCGGTCTCCTTCCCTTCCGAGTCAAAGAGCATGATATATTCTGTGCCGATGATACTGTTGAGCGCCGCGAGGTCCTCCTTGTTATTGAGCTCCGGCGTTTTATTGATCAGCTCCGCTGCCCGGCGCGCATAATCCAGGTAGAGTGATCTCCTGGCATTCGCCTTTTTCTCCAGGTATCCCTCATTGTTGCTGATATGGTACTCCATGGCAGCAAGTGTATTCTGGCTTTCTGTGATCTCCACGTATATATTGCTGAGTGTCCGGAAAAAGACGCAGATCGCAAATACTATGATCGAGCCAAGGATCCCGTAACACATAGCAATGATCCGAACCCTTCCGGGCTCATATGTCTTCTTTTTGTAGTCCGTCAGGTTTCCCCTGGTCATCTCAGTGAAAACGGATGCCATCCAGACGACAAATACGATCGCTAGAAGAAATATGATATCGAAGCCGATCGAGGTCTGCTCAATGATCTGCTCCAGGAAGCCGGTCCCTTCTGCGACGATGATGAATATCGAATCAAGCGCCTGCACTTCCCTGACCGCATAATTCAGGCTCTCATCTTTATCGACCGACTTGATCGTGTTGTTGAGCTCTTTGATCTTTGCCGGATCCGAGGGGAGAAGGAAATCTTCTGTATTCAGTGTATTGACAGGATCATCCGTCAGCGCTTTTCCCGGATAGTACACAAGGTTCCCGCTCAGATTATAAAAATATTTGCTCTTCTTTCTGTCGGGGCAGACCAGATAGAGACTCACATTGTAGGCAGCCTCTATTCCCTCCAGCATATCATCTATGTTGACATACTTGTCGATATAATAGAGCATGTCCTCGCCGTTTACGATCTCCAGATAATAATAGGGGCCCTTGATCCTGCTGTAGACCAGCGTATCTTTTCTGGAACCGCTCATTGTCGGTGTGTCGTAATCGATCAGCCCTCTGTCCTCCGTGATCTGGTCCACATACTTGTGGGCGCCGACCCTTGACCCCACCGGCAGTGTGATCTTACCGTTCTCTACTTTGGCAATGACCCCGTCGCCCACTTTGCCGATGCTGTCGTCTCCCAGTGCCGAGACAGTCTCATAACTGGCTCGTGCGGACAGGTTGGCTTTGGTCTGCAGGTGCCCGAAATAGGCCTGGACGACCTCCTCAATTTCCACTGCGATCTCAACGCCGGTGCTCGTGATACTGTTGTACATATCAATAGAAGCATCATTCTCCACACCCATGCGATCATTCAGATATGCCTTGACCTGCTTCGTTGAGAGACTGCTGACGATCAGTATGACCAGCCAGGCGATCGCCGACAGGATCAGCGTCAAAATGACCCCGCCGATCA
>CACXGR010000312.1 GCA_902767235.1 uncultured Lachnospiraceae bacterium
ACACATCCCGACGAAGCGGTGCCGACATCCGCATCGATCACGGGTACCGACAGGATCTCCTCGACGGAATTCTCCCAGGAGCCGGCATCCATCTTTCCCTGGCTGCTCCCCTCGATGAGGCCGTCGCTGTCTATGATCTCCATCGCTTCCGGCTGCTGCTCTTTTTCCATTTTCTGCTCTTCTTCTGCCGCTGCCTCAGCTTTGTCCGCATGCTGCTCGAGCTCTTCCGATTCTGTTATTTCGGCGTTTTCCTCTACTTCTTCTTCGGGATCAGATACTTCTGTTTCCTCTTCGGAAGCCGCTGTATCCTCTAAAGAAGAATCCGTCTCCTCTTCGGGAACAGATGCTTCCGTCTCCTCTTCAAGGGCGGTCTCGTCTGTTCCCCCCTCTTCAGAAATATCGGTATCCTCCGCTTCCTGCTCAGAGCCGCTGTCCGCTGTCTCACCGCTCGCAGCCTCTTCCGTCTCCTCCGTCTCTTCTGAGGCCACGGACCTTCCTTCACTGTCTTCTTCCTCCGCGATCACTTCTACGACTTCGCTGTCTTCATCGCCGCTCTGCAGCACCTCTTTCGCGTTATCCGAACCGGCATCTTCCGCCGCCATAGCCATCAGCGCACCGCTGTTCGCCGAAATGCATGAAACAGCCACGAACACCGAGAGTATCCTCGCCGCCAGCCTTTTTCTCCTCATGTCTCTCCTCCTCGTATCTATGATGCATAGTAAAGTCTGATATCCACCATAGTAACGCGAATTGTCTCATAACGGTAATCATTCTTGCCTGTCAGCTCCGCATTGGTCCTTTTTTGGAAACAACTCTGCCGATCACCGCCTTATTGTGACCCCCTTGCCGCCGGTTCATCAGGAAGACATAGGTCTGCCCGCCGCAGGTCCCGTTCCGACATATAGAAAGAGGCCAAAAACCAGATGCTTTGGCTGACCATGCTCGCCTGCCAGATCCCCCAGATGCCGTGGGATCGCATGACCGTCAGCAGGTAACTCATCCCGGGATTGACGATCAGCACGCAGACGATCGCGACCGCCATGGGCGCCTTGACGTCTCCGATCCCCCGCATCGTCCCGATGTTTACCAGGCGGAGGATCTGAAGAAAAGTCAGAACTGCCGCCACATAGGTAAAGCGGACGCCGAGGGCGACCGCTTCCCGGTCACTGAAGAAGCGGCCGTAAAACCACTCGGCTCCGAGAAGATAACCGCCGCTCAAAACAGCAGAAAGGATCAGCCCAAGCAGCAGGCATTTCCGGTTGTATCCGCGGACGTGCTCCAGGTCTTTTGCCCCAATACTCCTGCCGATCAGGGTCAGCGCCGCTGTCTGCAGGCCGTCTCCGATCGCAAATGTATAGTTGAGCAGGATCATGGTCACATAGTAGACCGCTGTCTGCCCGCTGTCCAATGTGGACAGAATGATGCCGGACAAGAGAAAGCCGACTCTCGTCAGGATGTTCTCGGAAACGATCCCGGCCGACTTATTCCGGATCTGCTTCACCCGTTCCACATTCAGTCTCCTGCCGGTAAATACCCCCTTGAGATGAAGAAAGCCGTCGCTGCGCCTCAGGTAGCAGATGCTGAATACGCAGGCCGCGAAGGTACCGCATACCGTGGCAATGGCGTCCCCGGCCACTTCCAGCCTGGGAAATCCAAGGCGACCTTCGATCAGCAGATAGTTCATCACGATATCTACTGCTCCCATGGCAATGCTGGAAAAGAACGTGACCTTGGTCTTTCCGATCCCTCTGAGCGCCGAATTGATGATCACGCTCACACTGTGAAAGATCATGCACACCATGATGATGCGGAAGAAAGTCACCGACATCTCCACCGTGTCCGCCTGATGATTGCACAGATGCATGATGGGCCGCGCCAGGACACCGGCGAGGATCCCCAGAGAGACGGAGAGGAGCACCGTCACCCGCAGGATCGTATGAAAGCACGCGTTTGCCTCCTCCGCATCTTCGCGCCCATATGCCTGCGCCACAAAGATCGACGTCGCGGCGCCCAGCGCAAAAAAGACAGCGAACACGATCATCTTGGGCTGTGTTGTAAATGAGACCGCCGAGATAGCTTCCGGCCCCAGCACGGAGATCATTCTGGTGTCAATGGATGTTATGATCACTGCCACCAGGCTGTCCAGCATGGCCGGTATACTGATTTTCAGTACCTCTTTCATTTCCGCGCCTTTTCCTTCAGTGACAATAGGAGATCCTGTAATTCTTCAGGGCGAGCGAGTCGTTCTCCGTGTACCGGTAGCGGTTGATGATCATTAACCGCTTCGGGTGGATCCCCTCCCGGATGTACTCTTTTTTGACAAGGGCCTCCTCCGCAAAGAGAAGATCCGGGTCCATTCCCTCTTCCTCCTCTTTGGTGAGGACGCTTTCGATCCGGTCGTTTCTGGCTTCCCTAAGCACCATCCTGTACTCGGTGTTCTCATCAAACAGGTGGCACTCCCGTGGCGTTTCCTCCCGGAATGCCTCGCACCCGTCGAAGACAAGGACGCCGTCTTCGATCCTGTAGGGCTCAAAGACCAGCGCGTCCCTGAAATAGGCAAGCAGAAAGCCTTCTCTCGGTGCAGATTCAAGATTTATTCCACGCATATTCTTCATCCTCTTTCAGGTATTCTCTGTACCACTCTTCCATGACCTTCACATCAAGATTCGGATCATAGATCCCGCCAAGCACGGAAAGCAGCTCCGCGGGCGTATAGTCCCCGATATTTCCACTGCCGGAATATTCCCCCAGATCTGTGATCGCCAGACCTCTGACCCGGCTTTTGAGGATCGCCGTGAGGACATCATGGACCATTCTGGCACCGATATGCAGATCCCGGACCGCGATCGGAATATCCGTCTCATACTTGCAGGGGATCTCCTCATGGGTGATCCTGTAGTACCGGTCCCTTGCCGGATATGCCATGATCTCCCCATATCCGTCGGCGGTATCCTCCCCGATGAAAGTGTGCAGGATCGGCGAAATGTCTGCCCCTCTCCCGTCCTTTGTCCTGACACGCAGCACGGATCCCATTTTCAGCTTCCGGGTGACCGGTCCGTCCTTTTCCAGACCGCAGCGGGCTGAATAGTCCGTATACACCTCCGTATATTTGCCGGCGATTTCCAGCCTGCCCGCAAGGCCGGCCCGATATTCCAGTTCGTCGAGCAGATCCTCCGCCCGGCAGCCCGGCATTCCTTCTTCATTCAGAAGCAAGGTGTGAGACAGGCAGCAGACATCAAAGCAGGAAGCGAGATGCTCCGTGCTGATCGCATCCTCGTCCATGCCGCTGACCGAGATATAGACCTCTCCGAAGCCTTCCCCCGTCAGATCGCCGATATTGATGCGCGGGTTTCGGCGGATCCACTCCGCCAGACTCCTTATCTGTGCATCCGTCCCGTAGATCTTCCCGGCAAAAGTCTGCCCCTGGGAGAGCGCGTCGTACAGCATCCCGCTTCGGGAAGTGATGCGCTCCGCCTCCGGCGTCGTATACTGCATAAAGTGCCCCTCAAAGCCTTCGCTGAACGCGCCTTTCATCTGCAGGTCCTGTTCCACTCTGTCCGGGTCTTTGCCGGGCGCAAGCCGGTATCGCAGCTGCTCCTTGTCTAGTTTGACTACCGAAGCGCACAGCGGGACCGGAAGAAGCCGCTTCCCGTGCCGGCTGATATAGGCGTTGGAAAACCTCATTTCCGGCAGGCTTTTGGCCAAAATATCGTCGGTCATATACCCGAGGAGCGCCTTGCGCAGATCTGCTCCCGGCACATATTTAAGCGTCTTCTCCTCGTCTTCAAAGGGGGCGTAGAAGCAGGTCGGCGTGAGCAGCAGCAGGGAGTAGCGGAGCGAGCGGTAGGACAGCAGCTTGGAAGACGCCTGCTCCCTGCCGTACTCTTTTTCCATGTCGCAGAGGCTGCACGTCACCTCGCCTGTGATCTCCTCCCCGCTGATCCCGATCCTTGTTATGCCACGGATCAGTTCCTCTGCTGTCTTGAGATCCTTTTCCCGGCAATGGAGCGGCGCATAAAAAGTCTGCCCGCTCTTCAGCGACCGGATCCGAATACCCCTGTCCTTAAAGAACCGGTCGTTTGTATAATGCGCGCGGATCTCCTCCGCGCCGTTGGGGATCCTTCTCACCAGCTGCTCGGCCTCCCGAATGATTCCCAGGTAGCCGTCGGGCCTGGCAAATCCGACCCTGATCCCCGGCACAGCTTCGCAGAGCGCACTGTCCCTGAGGATCTCTGCAAGCGGCAGATAGGGGATCCCAAGCTGATCTACCGGAATATCACAGCGATATCCGGCTGAGAGTTTGATCCTGCTTTCAAAAGCGATCTCGCCAATGGTCTTAATTTTTATTCCGTACATGAATCCGTTCTCCCCCTGTCAAACGGGATAAAGTCCGTGAGTTCCGCTGCGTCAAACCAGGCGGCGTGCAGCTGTTTGTCGCCATCCGTGTATAAAGGGTCTCCCAAAAGCCCGGTCAGGTCGATCCCCTTTTTTTTCATATAGAAGAGAAAGCGGCGGAATTCCGATTTCCCTGACAGATAGGACTGCCGGAAAGCTGCCTCCTGGAAGGGACTCAGCTGCAGTGTCCGGATGGTCCTGACCCGGTCCATGAGCCTCGAGAAAGAGATCTCCGTCTCCTCTGCTTCCGGATCCAGAGAATAGGGCCGCATCAGCAGGGAGATCCGCTCCGAAGTCATGTAGAACCGCTCTCGCAGCACCTCCAGGTTTTGGGAATTCGGGTTGTCCAGAACCTGAAAGTCCACCCAGTTCCCCGCCAGCCCGTTTCGAAGGTTCTCCTTCTTTTTGGCGACCTTCTTGGCGTTGCTGCAGCAGTCCTCAGCCAGGAAAAAAGCCGGATGGAAGGCGTTGTCCGCTGTGACAAAAGCGACGCCCCCGCAGGCAAAGAAAGGTGTTTCCATAGTCTCCGACTTCCAGATCACGGCGCCTTTCAGATTGCGGTAAAACAGTTTCAGAAAAGGGAAGGCCCAGATCGCGTTGCAGATACAGTTGATGTCATCGCCCGCCCTGCCTACGACCTGAAATTCTTTCTCAAAGCCGTCTGTTTTGCCGGTGACCTCCTGATAATAGTCTTTCAGCTGTTTGATGCTGCGCTCCATGACGCCCGCGATCGTCTGCTCAATGTTATTGATGACCCTTCTTCGAAAACGGATCCCCGCCTCATAGTCCAGTGCCTCCTTCAGGATCTTTTGGACGGTGATCCCGATATTGTTTCCGTCCGCATGAATGACCGCCCGGTATTCTTTCCCGTCATGGCCGGTCGTCGTGTGGATGTCTTCCAGCCTTACCAGACCGCTTCTCATTGCGGCTTCTTCTCTTTTTTGAACGGATGCGCGGGATAGCGGCTCACCGGTGATCCTGTCAAAATCCAGGACCGGTTCTCCTGTCCGCCGTTCACGCATGCAGACAGGCAGGGTTCCCGCCGGTGCCAGTGTCTCCGAAGAGGCCTTGACGGCATCCAGTTTCCGATACATCCTTGAGAGATCCTGATCCAGATCGTCCGTCCTCTCCACAGCCGCTGCCGCGACATCCAGCATCCGCCCGTGATCTAAGTAATATCGGGAAACTTTGCGCATGATCTTCTGCGCCAGTGCCCCGGTCCTGGCGATGAACATCGCGTTTCCTGCCGTACAGGTCATCAGCTGAAACTGCACGCGCGGATCGGCAAAATAGGGGATCCGTGCGTTCTCATCCAAAGAAAGATCGTATTCCTCCTCCGGCACAGGCGGATCTATGTGGTTTAGGGAATACAGCAGGGCATCCTGAAGGATGTGGGTCAGCAGATTGCTTGCGCCCACCGTTTCAAACATGGAGTTTGAGCGAAAGATGTATCGCTGGATCTGCCTGGTATCCAGGATGCACAGGACCTCCTTGTCCATAAGTTCTCTGTCCATAAATGGATTCTCCTTTACTTGCCTTTTCGGTAATATGCATATTCGCGAAAAGTCTCAAAAGTAAACACCGACTTCTTTTCGATGGAGCCGTCGGATCTCATTTCTGCGTCCGCGATGCGCCGGGAGCAGGTGCAGATCACTTTCACCCCGTCTGAGAGCAGCCTGTCGACCAGCATAAAGAGCAGGGTAAACTCTCCGGCCGCCAGCACGGCATCCGGTTTCTGCGCTTCGATCCTGTCTGCAATGCTGTCTGCCTGTCTGCGCAGCTCTTCAACGCTCCATGCGGGATCCACCCTGGGAAAGGGAAGATCCACGACTTCCCCATAGCATTTTGCCGCTTCTATCTGCGCTTCTCCCCACATATCGAGGGGGTGGTTTGTACAGTTTATGAGCATGTGTTAACCCTCCTGATCGTGCATTGCTTCCTATATTTTGGTCTGTTTTGATATACAGACGTTATCTGTTTTCCCCGAGGATTTCCTCTGCCATTTCCTGCATATTCTCCAGTGAATAGAGAGGACAGAAGGACGCGGGCGTGTCTGTCAGATCGCTCCCGCTCAGGACGACTTTTTTCAAAGGCGGAAGATAACCGCTGAATCCCGCGTAGAACCCGTTGATCTCCATAGATTCCGCATCAATGGATATACATACGGGATCCGTGTACGTTATGCCGTCGAAGACCAGAAGTATCCGCCCCTCCTCCGGCAGCAGCTGCACATCATACCTGCCATTGGCCCGGAAGCCCGGAAGGCTGTTCCCGTAATAGGAGCGATGCAGCTCTTTTCCGTCCTTTGTGCTGAATATGACAAGGTCCCCCGTTTTGGTCAGGACCACAAGCCAGTCGTCGTCCCGGGCAAACATCATCTTCGCCACATTCTGTCCCGAGAGATCACTTTCCATTGTAAGGATCTCTGAGCCATCCGTGAGATCAAAGAGAGAAAGCCTGCCGTCTGTCCTCTGCACAGCCATCCATTTGCGGGCATCCGCCATAGCGGTGACCTCCTCCGCATTCGGATCCAGAAAGGGAGCCTGCGTCCACCGGTCTTCCTCTGTCAGATAGATCGCGTATTCCCGCGGCCCTTCATACTCCTGCACGTACACGGCCGCTGCTCCGCACGCACCCGCCGCAAGGCATCCGTACCGGTAGAAACCGGTGCTCCGGTCTCCTTCATACTGCATCGGAAGAAGGGACCTGCCTGCCGCTTCCGCATCCTCCCATAAGAGAAGGGCGTATTTTCCGTCCTCTTCCTTGTCCACGGAAGCCGTAAAGACCCTGCCGTCCCGAAGACGTTTACAGGAGGCGTCCGTCAGTGCTAAGAGTTCCGGGTCGCCGGCCTGCGGTGTAAGAGACTTTGCCGTCCCCGCATCGAAATCCCAGATCTTTCCTCCCAGGATCAGCTTCCCGCTGTCCGTGACAAAAACCCTCGTCTGGTCGGAAAGATTCGATGCGTATCCCTTAACTTCCGCAGTCATCGTCTCCGCCTCCCCGGCCGGATCGATCCGCCCTATGCAGCACACATCTCTGTCGTAGTCGTAATACACGGAAGCGATCCATTTATAGGAAGGGGAGTAATAAAATCTTGCCTTAAAAGGTATCTGTTCCGAGACGGCCAGCGCTTCGTTCCCTCCGTCCGGGCCAAAAGAGACAACGGATGCCTGCTTCCTGTTCTCCGAAGAGACGACTGCATAGCGGCTGTCAAAATAGCTGTCTCCCACGCAGGAAGCAGCCGCTGCAGAATAGTGACAGTCAAAATATGCTCTGGACAGGTCATAACTCAAAGTCCCGTTTGTGTCTGAGCAGAACGTGATGATCCCGTCCGCGAGGACAAGACAGAGCGAGTCGTTCGGGAGCAAATGGCCCTCGACCACATAGTCCGGAAGATCTCTGTTCCACCGGATCTCTCCGCTTTCCTTTTCCACCATGATGATCCGCGTCTTACTGGCCAGGGCGATCCCGTTCTCCCCGCATTCCATGTAGTCCATATAGTCGGAATCATCCACAAGTCCGTTCGCTCTGCGCAGCGTCGTTCCAAAGTCCAGGGGCGTCGTATAGCGGTCTGCCCACTTCTTATGCGCGTCATAAAGCTTAATGAACGGTTTGTCCCAGCCTTCCATTTGCTTCAGGCTGTCCTGGTTTCCGCATGCGGCCAGGACAAGGTTTCCGTCACGGCAGAATTGCAGCGTGTAATCTGTATACAGATGGTAGAAGCAAAGATCCTGATCGATCGGTACCCGCTCTTTTGACTGAAGGTCATAGATCCACAGATGCGCGCGTTTCTCGTCCCTGCAGGACAAAAGCACCCCTGCATACCTTCCGTCATCCGAGATGGCGGAAGCTCTGATCATGTTGTATTTTTCGTCCAGCTTTCCGAGATCCGTGCTCGTCTCTCCGGTTTTGGCATCCATGATCCACAGGGGGGACTCTTTGCCGGCGGCAGCGCTGAAGCAAAGGCAGAGCCCCTGCTCAGCCGAGACTGCGGCGATCAGCGCATCATCCTTGGTCCAGACCGCGGAACCATCCGCCACTGACAGGCAGGTCTGGGAATAACCGGAACACTTGACGAGGAGAAGTGACTCCCCGACAAAGATCAGCTCGCCCGCACCGGTCGTGTGCTGCGCCTCCCACAGAAGTTCTCCGGTGTTTGCGTCGTACAGGCAGATCTTCCCGTATGCATCGGAGAGCGCCAGTTTTCTGCCGTCGGGAGAAAAGGCGATCGTTTGGATCGCCGTGTCCCGGTCAATGGACTGATCGTAGCGCATGATTCCCCCGTGCCCGTAGAGATAGAGTGCAGATGCGAGCGCTTTTTCCGCAGATGCGACATAGGGCCGCTGCGGATCCCTTCCCGGAAGCGCATCCAGCGCATTCTCCAATGCGCCCCTGTAATCACCGTTTCGAAGCGCGATCCCGGATAATTCTGCATGCATACCCGATTCATTGATCTTCGCAAGAAGGAGCTGTTCCCGGATCTTCGCATTTCGGTCCAGGAGCATCCCGATAAAGATGGCGGCGACAGCGGCAGCCGCAGCAAAAGAAATGATCAGCCGCCGCATCTTGTAGCGCTGTTCCCTCCGATAGAGCAGGTCATAGGGACAGCCGAGCAGGGCGGCGATGATCCGAAGGCTCTCTGTACCAAACAGGCGGTTCCTCTTCCGCGCCGAATCCGCCACGATATTCGCCGCCAGAGGCTCTACGGTGCCGATGACATTCCCCGATTCGTCCTTGACCTGTGTCAGCTCGTCGGGAAAGGATTCCCCCGGCTCCCCATCGACAAGAACAGACAGCAGATGATCCCTGCTGTGATGCTCCAGAAAGTAGCTGATCTCCCGCCTCACCCACTCCGATCCCGGCGTCTGCGGCGAACAGATCACGATCAGGAATTCCGAGTGGTCCAGCGCGATCCGGATGTTCTCATCCAGGTCATCCGCGATCGGCAGTTCCTCCAGATCCCGGAAGACCAGACCAAGCTTTTTCTCTTTCCTGCCGTCCGCCCCTTCCCGCCGCAGATTTTCGGGGATCACATATCTCTCTATTCTCTTGTGAAGCTTGCCGGCGATCTCCGAGTCGAGCGGCCGGTGGCGGTAGCTGATAAAGGCTTTATATTTGCGCTCTGCTGCCTGCGCCTCAGGGGCATGGTTCATGGCTTTCACTCCTCATCCCGTATCTGTATTTTGCCGACGCACTTATTGCGTTATAATGAGTATATCATGCATGTTATGGTATTTAGTAAACCAGTCCTCACAATTCAGGAGAAAAGCAATGGACGAAAAGGACATACTTGCGGGCCGGATCCGCGACCTCGCGCAAAGGACCCGCGAGCGGGAATACATGACGCACACCGGTTTTCTGACGCCGGCCGAGCAGGCGCTCGCCTTGCAGCTTCTGCGGGAGCCGTCGATGGCCGGGACAAAATATATGCTGGAGGGAGGCTATCCGGAGGCGGACAGACGCCTGATCGTCTTTCTGCCGGACCGAATGGAGGAAGACGACCCGGAAGCGGACAGCGTCATCGCCTGCCTGCGCGTGCAGCCGCGAAATGCGCGCTTTACGGACCACCCGGGGCACAGGGATTATCTGGGCGCCCTGATGAATCTGGGGATCACCCGCGAAGTGACGGGGGACATCCTGGTCGGGGAGGACGGCGCCTTTCTGTTCGTCCTAAGTGAACTGGCGGAAATGATCGGGCGGGAGCTCACGCAGGTCAGACATACTTCCGTCGACGCGGTATGCGTTCCGGCTTCGGAGTGCACCGCCACATTGAAAAAAGAGCTTGTCACCGGGAGTATCGCCTCCGAGCGGATCGACGCGGTGATCGGAATGGTCTTTCACCTCTCCCGCTCCGCCTCGAAGGATCTGATCGGGCAGGAGCTGGTCTTTGCCGGCGGCCTTCCGGTAAAAAGCATCTCCTACACGCCCCGCGCCGGTGAGAGCATCAGCGTGCGCGGCCACGGTAAGTTCATCTATCTGGGTACAGAAAACCGCACCAAAAAAGGCCGGCTCATTGCAAAAGCGGAGCGGTTTGTGTGATGGGTGCGCACCGCAGTCCGGGGCTGCTGCACGATCACTTCTTATTGAACATCTTTGCGCTGTTTGTTATACTTTAATTGAATCATCCTACTGATTCGATCAGTCATTATCAGCACTCAGTATTGAGAGGGGGTACA
>CACXGR010000313.1 GCA_902767235.1 uncultured Lachnospiraceae bacterium
GCTTATGAGATTCAGAAGATGAACGAAGCGTACTATTACTTCATTCCTTTTGAGGCTGAAGGTTCTTCGATCCACGAGATCGAGAGCCGCATGCGCATTATGGACAATGTCATCAGATATCTGTGTGTTAAGAAGGACGAAGCTTAACAGAAAGCAGAGGTCAGAATGAACAGAGTAGTTTTAATGGGGCGTCTGACAAGAGACCCCGAGATCAGATATACACAGGGCGACAATCCTATGTGCATTGCCAGATACACGCTGGCAGTCGACAGAAGATTCAGCCGTAACGGCAATAATGACGGAAACAATGCAGATTTCATTCCCTGCGTGGTTTTCGGAAAATCGGCGGAGTTTACTGAGAAGTATCTCAAAAAAGGAACCAAGATCGCAGTCAGCGGCCGCATTCAGACCGGCAGCTACACCAACAAGGACGGCGTCAAGGTCTACACGACAGAAGTGATCGTAGAGGACCAGGAATTTGCGGAGAGCAAGAACGCGTCCCAGGGCGGTGGAAGCTATAATAACGGCAGTTATAATAACAGCGGTTATAACAACGGCGGAAACTACAACAATGGTGGAAACCGCAATAACGGCAGTTACAATAACGGCGGCAGCTACGACGGAGCAGATCACGCATCCCAGAGCAGCGGTTCCGGCAGCGCCGGTTCAGACAGCCTTGACGGCTTCATGAATATTCCGGATGGAATCGACGAGGAGCTTCCTTTCGCCTGATCACAGGACAGGCTCCTAATGTATAGCCGGTTGTATACCTGAAATAATACAGGAGGTTAATATGGCTTATACTGAGAGAAAAGACGCGCCTTTCAGAAAAAGAGGCGGCTTCCATAGAAAGAAGAAAGTCTGCGTATTCTGCGGCAAAGACAATGCGATCGATTATAAGGACGTAGCAAAGCTTCGCAAGTACGTATCTGAGAGCGGCAAGATCCTTCCCAGAAGGATCACCGGCACATGCGCTACTCACCAGAGAGCGCTGACCGCGACCATCAAGAGAGCCCGTCATCTGGCTCTTATGCCCTATACAGAGCGCTGAGCAGACCGGACCGCACCGGTCCCGCACAGAGCGCTGATTGACCGGGCTGTACAGGTCGGGTATCCGTCAGATCAGACAGATAAGAGCCTTCTTCCCTGAAGAAATGGGGAAGAAGGCTTTTTGATTGCATGGATCTGCTTTATCTGCTTTTTCGTAGGGCGATTTAGTGATATACTTAATGGATATGATGTGCTGTCAGAACGGCCTGCAAGGCCCGGAGGAAAACATGGATTTGACAAATACGAATTCAGAATACAAAAAACTTGAGATCGAGGATTCCTTTTTTGAGGAAGAGGAGCGCTGCGGGTATGTCGTCTCCGCAAAGATGAAGAGAGTCTGGGCCGTGGAGCTGGATCTTCTGTATCAGCTGGACCAGGTGTGTAAGAAATACGGCATTCAGTATTACGGTTCGGCGGGCACGATCCTGGGCGCAGAGCGGCACAAGGGCATGATCCCGTGGGATGACGACATCGACCTCATGATGATGAGAGACCAGTATGACCTGCTGTGCGCACATGCGGATGAGTTCAAGGAGCCCTACTTCCTGCAGACTTTTGACACGGACGAGGGATACTTCAGGGGGCACGCGCAGCTCAGAAACAGCAATACGACGGGCGTTCTGGTTGAGGAGATCGAGAAGAACGTGACTTTCAATCAGGGCATCTTCATCGATATTTTTCCGCTGGATAATGTCGTCCGCAACCGGAAGCTTTGGAAGAAGCAGATGGAGAGGATCGACAAGTACAGAGAGCAGGCCAAGAAACTGTACAGGACCACAGTGGGGTTTGATCCGGAGAATGCCTCGAGGCTGCGCAAGACAGCGCATCTGTTCATGCCGCTGGTGAGCAAAGTGTACTCCTGGAAGGACGCCTACAGGAAGTTTGAGGAGGAATGCAGGCGGTACAACCATCTGCCCACCAAGTACGTGGCGAAGATCAGCTACCAGCCTTACGGCATGAAGATGTACGATCTGCGGTCGGAATTTGACGACACCGTGTATCTGGATTTCGAGATGCTAAAGCTCCCTGTGCCCAAGGGATACAAGCTGCACCTGAAACGCCAGTTCGGAGACTACCACAAATTTGTCATCGGCAGCAGCGATCACGGCAAGCTTGTGCTGGACCCGGATATTCCTTATAAGGAGTGGATCCGGATGTATCGCGAGGACCCGGAAGGGACAATGCAGAGAAATTTTTTGGCGGAATGAGGAAACGACATGAGTGTTCGGGAAAGACGTAAGAAAAAACTGAGCGTTTTTTTCAAAATACCGATGCTGCTGGGACTGTTTCTGGCGGCGATCACGGTACTGGTTTATTTTATATACTGGCCCATCGGTGTGATCCTGACGGTTTTCCTTGTGATCTATTTTGTGTTTACACTGTACATGTATCTGAACAGCAGTGAAATACTTCGCAAAGAGATGGTAAATTTTGCGACGTCCTACGGGCAGGTGCAGGGCGAGCTTCTGAAGAATCTCGACACGCCCTATGTACTCCTGGACGAGACCGGGAAGATCATGTGGTTCAACGACGCATTCGGCGCCGCAGCCCAGAAGGACTCCGATTACCGCCGCTCCATTACGACGATCTTCCCGTCGATCCGGAGAGAAGGATTTCCCAAAGATGAGAAGGAGATCCGCTTTCAGGTAGAGCTGGAGGGCGTCAGCTATCTGGCAAAGCTCAAGCGCCTGCCGGTCATGGATCTTTTGCCGTCCAACACGATGCTGGATGAAAAGGGCGGGAAGGGGGATCTCTATTCCCTGTTCCTGATCGATGACACGGCCGCAAGGCTGGCGATCCAGGAAGTGGATGACCAAAGCGTGGTAGTGGGATTCATTTACATTGACAACTATGAGGAGGCCGTGGACACCCTGGAGGACGTCAGAAAGTCGCTTTTGGTGGCTCTGATCGACAGAACGGTCACCAAGTACATCGCCTCCATGGACGGCATCTGCAGCAAGACGGAGAAAGACAAGTACCTGATCGTCCTGCGCAAAAAAGCGCTCCGTCAGATGGAAGAGGACCACTTTGATCTTCTCGAAGAGGCCAAGAGGGTCAAGATCGGAAATGAGATGGCCATCACGCTCAGCATCGGCATCGGTCTTGACGGTCTGTCCTACGCGCAGAACTACGAGTTCGCGCGCAACGCCATGGATCTGGCGCTGGGCCGCGGCGGCGACCAAGCGGTCGTCAAGAATGCGGACAACGTCACTTACTACGGCGGAAAGAGCCGGCAGGTGGAGAAGAGCACGAGAGTCAAGGCAAGAGTCAAGGCCCAGGCGCTCAAGGAGATCCTCAATACCAGGGATACCGTCTTCATTATGGGACACCGCCTGGGGGACCCCGACAGTTTCGGCGCTGCGCTGGGCATATACCGGATCGCGAAGACACTCAACCGCAAAGCGCACATCGTCATCAACGAGAGGACCGTCTCGCTGCGGCAGGTGCTCACACTCTTTGACAGGAATGAGAACTACCCCAAAGATCTGATCATCGACAGCGCGCACGCGCTTGAAAATGTCACGGAGAACTGCGCGCTGGTGGTGGTCGACACCAACAAACCCAGTCTCACGGAGTGCCCGGAGCTGCTCAAGAAGTGCAAGTCCATCGTGGTCCTGGACCATCACAGACAGGCAAAGGAAGTGATCGAAAACGCGACGCTCTCCTATGTGGAGCCCTACGCCTCTTCCGCCTGCGAAATGGTCTCGGAGATCCTGCAGTACACCGGCGAGAATATCAAAGTGAGGCCGGAGGAAGCGGACGCCATCTACGGCGGCATTGTCGTGGATACCAACAACTTCACGAACAGGACCGGCGTGCGCACATTTGAGGCGGCGGCTTTCCTGCGCAGATGCGGGGCGGACGTGACCAGAGTGCGCAAACTGTTCCGGGATGACGTCGTATCCTATCGGACCAAGGCGGACGCCGTGTCCCACGCGCAGATCTTCATGGACGTATATGCGATCTCCGTGTGCAACGCGGAGGGAGTGGAGAGCCCCACCGTTGTCGGCGCGCAGGCGGCCAATGATCTTTTGGACATCAAGGGCGTCAGAGCGAGCTTCGTGATGACCCGCTACCAGGGCAAAATATTCATCAGCGCCCGCTCTATTGACGATGTCAACGTGCAGCTCGTCATGGAGAAGATGGGCGGCGGCGGACACCTCAATATCGCCGGGTGCCAGCTGGAAGGTGTCTCCATCGACGAAGCCATTGATATGCTCAAAACGACCATCGGCACCATGACGGAAGCCGGGGAACTGGGCTGATCATCAGAATTACAGAAAAAACCGGGAGACCGGGAGCAGAGGAGTGTCCTCGGACACTTCAGAACGGAGGACATTATGCAGGTTATTTTATTACAGGATGTGAAATCGCTGGGCAAAAAGGGAGAGACCGTAAAGGTCAGCGACGGCTATGCGCGCAACTATGTGATCCCCAAGAAGCTGGGCGTGGAAGCGACCGAGAAGAACAAGAATGAGCTCAAGCTCCAGAAGGCGCACGAGGACAAGCTGGCTGCCCAGAAACTCGCGGAAGCCAGGGAGATGGCGGAAAAGCTCAGCGTGCTGGACATCGTCGTATCGATGAAAGCGGGCAATAACGGCAAGGTCTTCGGCTCCATTTCCGCCAAGGAGATCGCGGCGGCGGCCAAGGACCAGCACGGACTGGATCTGGACAAGAAGAAGATCCAGGTGGCGGAGCCCATCAAATCCTTCGGGAAATTTGAGGTTCCGATCAAACTCCACACACAGGTGACCGGCAAACTCAACGTGATCGTACAGGAAGCGTAAGGACGTTTAATGGCTGAAGAAGAAGTTCGGGGAAGGGTAATGCCCCACAGTATAGAAGCAGAGCAGTCCGTCATCGGCGCCATGCTGATGGATGCGGACGCGATCGAGATCGCCTCCGAGATCCTCAGGGAGGATGATTTCTATGCCCGCCAGTACGGCGTGCTCTTTGCGGCGATCACCGAGATGTACCGGAAAGGTATGGCGGTGGACCCCGTTACGCTGCAGACCCGGCTCAGAGAGAAGAACCTGCCGCCGGAAGTCTACAGCAGCGGCATGATCATGGAGCTGATCGATCGGGTCCCGACTTCCGCCAACATCAAGACCTACGCGGAGATCGTGGTGGAGAAATCGCTGCTTCGAAAGATGATCCGCGCGAACGAAGAGATCGCCGGTTCCTGCTATGAGCAGAAGGATGAAATTGAGGACATCATGAACCTGGCGGAGAAGAAAGTCTTCGAGATCTCCCAGAAGAGGGGGGGATCCGACTTTGTGCCCATCCGCCAGATCGTGCTCAATGCGATGGAGAAAATAGAGGCGGCCAGCCATATCAAGGGAAACGTCACCGGACTGTCCACCGGATTTACGGATCTGGACAGCCGCACGGCGGGCTTTCAGCCTTCGGATCTCATTCTGATCGCAGCCAGGCCTTCCATGGGGAAGACAGCGCTGGTGCTCAATATCGCAGAGCACCTTGTGATGCGGGAGAACCGCTGCGTCGCTATTTTCTCACTGGAAATGTCCAAAGAACAGCTGACCAACCGCCTCTTTGCCATGGAATCCCACGTGGAGGCGCAGAAGATCCGGACCGGTGACCTCACGGAACAGGAGTGGGGCGATCTGATCGAAGTTGCGGGCAATATCGGCGAGAGCCGTCTCATCATCGACGACACGCCGGCCATCACGGTGCAGGAGATGCGCTCCAAGTGCCGCAAGTACAAGATGGAATTCGGCCTCGAGATGATCATCATCGACTACCTGCAGCTGATGAGCGGCAGCGGGCGCTCCGGCGATTCCAGGCAGCAGGAGATCTCGGAGATCTCCCGTTCACTCAAAGCCCTGGCCAGGGAACTGAATGTCCCCGTGGTATCGCTCTCCCAGCTCTCGAGGGCGGTGGAATCCCGCGCGGACCATCGGCCCATGCTCTCGGACCTGCGCGAATCGGGCGCCATTGAGCAGGATGCGGACGTGGTCATGTTCATATACCGCGACGACTACTACAACCAGGATTCTGAGAAGAAGGGAATCGCTGAGATCATCATAGCCAAACAGAGAAACGGCCCGATCGGGACTGTGGAACTGAGCTGGCAGCCTTCGCTGACCAAGTTCGCCAATCTGGCGCGCTGATGGAAGCGGGATTTACAGGAGGAGGACAGTACAATGGAGCACTATTTTAACCCGGAGGTGGAATGCGCCTCCCGGGAACAGATCACAGCCTGGCAGAACGAGAGACTTGCGGCGCAGGTCAAAAGAGTATACGAAAACGTCCCCTATTACAGAGAGAAGATGGATAAGGCGGGCGTAAAACCGGAGGATATCCACGGCATCGAGGACCTGCATCTTCTGCCTACTATGACAAAGGACGACCTCAGAGACCAGTATCCGGACGGCCTTCTGGCGGTGCCGCGCTCTGAATGCGTGAGGATCCACTCCACCAGCGGGACCACCGGAAGAAGGGTGGTGGTCTTCTACACCCAGAACGATCTGGATCTGTGGGAGGAGTGCTGCGCGAGAGCACTCGCGGCGGCCGGCGCGACCAAGGACGACGTGGTGCAGGTATGCTACGGCTACGGCCTCTTCACCGGAGGCGCAGGCCTGCACGGTGGTTCCCACAAGCTGGGAAGCCTCACACTGCCCATGTCCTCGGGCAACACGGACCGGCAGCTGCAGTTCATGACGGACCTGGGAACGACGGTCCTGGGCTGCACGCCTTCCTACGCGGCTTATCTCGCAGAGTCGATCAAGGAGAGAGGCATACGGGACCAGATCAAGCTCAAAGCCGGTATCTTCGGCGCAGAGGCCTGGACAGAAGAGATGCGCCGTGACATAGAAGAGGGCCTGGGGATCAAAGCATACGACATCTACGGCCTGACCGAGATGTCCGGCCCCGGTGTGGCTTTCGAGTGCAGCGCCCAGAGCGGCATGCATGTAAATGAGGACCACTTTATCGTGGAGACCATCAATCCCGAGACGGGAGAGCCGGTCCCCCACGGACAGAAGGGCGAGCTTGTATTCACCAGTATCACAAAAGAGGCCTTCCCCCTGATCCGCTACAGGACCAAGGATATCGGCGTTCTGAACGACGAGCCCTGCTCCTGCGGCAGGACCCACGTGAGGATGTCCAAGCCCATGGGCAGAAGCGACGACATGCTGATCGTCAAGGGCGTCAACGTATTCCCGTCCCAGATCGAAACCGTCCTGATGAACAGCGGCTATCCCGCCAACTATCAGATCGTAGTCACGAGAGAGGGCAGCAGCGACCGCATCGAGGTGCAGGTCGAAATGACGCCGGAGATGTTCTCCGACTCCCTCACAGAAGTGGCGGGCCGCGAGAAGAAACTCGTCTCTGCCCTCAAAGCTATGCTCGGTATCTACTGTGTAGTCAAGCTCGTGGCGCCCAAGTCCATCACCAGAAGCGAGGGCAAGGCAAAGCGGGTGATCGACAAGAGAAACCTGTATAAAGGGTAAGCAAAAGAAAGGAGGAGGAAAATGACAGTCAAACAGATTTCCGTGTTCTTGGAGAACCGCCCCGGTGCATTGGCGGAGTTCACCAGAATCCTTGAGAAGAGCAATATCGATCTGAGAGCGCTCTCCTTGGCTGAGAGTGAGGACTTCGGAATCGTCCGCGTCATTGTGGACGACCCCTTTTCCACGATCCAGATCCTCAAGGATGAGGGCTACGTCTGCTCCATCACAAAGGTCATCGCCGTTGAGATCCAGGATAAGCCCGGCGCCCTGGTCAAGATGCTCAACATTTTGGGCGACAACCAGGTAAACCTGGAGTACTCCTATGCATTCCTGGCCAAAAAAGCGAACAGCGCCTTCATGATCCTCCGCGTCGCAGATAACGACAAGGCCATCAAGGTCCTGACACAGAACGGCATCCGGCCGATCTGCAATGAAGATATGGAGAAGATGTTCAAATAATAACAAATAAACGAAAAAAAATCCGAGGCAAATGCCTCGGACTTTTTTATTACAATGAAATGATCGATCTGGCTAAACTCAACCCTCAGCGATAGCGCCAACAGGACACTGAGCCTCGCATGCGCCGCAATCGATGCAAGCGTCTGCATTGATCTCGTACTGAGTATCGCCCTGAGCGATAGCCTCTACGGGACACTGAGCAGCGCAGGAACCGCAGCTGATGCAAGCATCACTAATAACACGTGCCATAATTGTGGTCTCCTTTCTTGATATAGGTTAGCTAAGACTAAATTAGCTAATTTGCATACAAGGCACAGATACATCCGTATCTGTGCCTTGAAACAATCATATCTTATCCCTTTTTGATGAAACCGTCAAGAGATTCACAAAATGTCAGTCTCTTTGGATCACACTTCAATTACAGGGATCGGACGATCTGAAACCGAATCACTCGTTGTAGAGAGCGCCCAGTTTCTCGAGGTATGCATAGTGAGCCTTTGCATTGGCCTCGTTCTCTGCGTACATAGCGTCTGCCTTTGCAGGGTTGGA
>CACXGR010000314.1 GCA_902767235.1 uncultured Lachnospiraceae bacterium
ATCTGTTTTTTAAGGTTCAAATAAGGTTCATAGTGCATGATTGCATCAGAAACAGAAATGAAATTCCACTGAGCATAGAAAGGAAAGGTGTTCATTCATGAAAAAAGAAACTTTGACGAAGATTCTGGCCGCCACCGCGGCATCGTTTGTATTGACGACGGCGGCGCTTACGACTTCCGCCATGGCCTACGCGGCGTCTTCAGCCGCCACGGTCTCTGAAGAAACCGGATCTGCACAGACAACGCAGACGCAGAGCAGCTCGGCGCTGGACCTTACGGATATTTTCACTGAGAGAGATCTGGAGCAGACAGCCGACCTGAGCGAAGCGAAAACCTATACTCTGAGTGACGGACAGAACATCGAGATCACTTCCGGCGGCGTCTATGTCATCAAGGGCACGGCCAAGAACGCCTCGATCATCGTTGAGGCGGGAGACGAGGACAAAGTACAGCTGGTGCTCGACGGTGTCTCCGTAACGAATGACAGTACCCCTTGTATATATGTAAAGAGTGCGGATAAGGTCTTTATCACTACAACAGATTCTGAGAACGCGCTCAGCGTCACAGGGACATTCACAGCGGACGGAGATACAAATACGGACGCGGTGATCTTCAGTAAGGATGATCTTGTCCTGAACGGAACCGGCACGCTGACGATCAACTCGACGGACAACGGGATCACGAGCAAGGATGACCTGAAGATCACGGGCGGCGCGATCAATATCACCTGCACTTCGGATGCGCTCGAGGCCAATGATTCCATCCGCATTGCGGACGGTGAGATCACGATCAAGACCGGCAAGGACGGACTGCATGCGGAGAAGGACGGAGACGATACCCTCGGCTATATCTACATCAGCGGCGGAACGCTCAAGATCTACGCGGAGGACGACGCGATCCACGCGACCACGATCCTCCAGATTGACGGCGGAGAGCTGGCGCTGAATGCAAGGGAAGGACTTGAGGGCACCTGGATCCAGGTAAATGACGGCACGATCAACATCCAGGCGAGCGACGACGGAATCAATGCCGCCTATAAATCTGCGAAAATGACGCCCTGCGCCGAGTTCAACGGAGGCACTGTGACCATCGTGATGGGATCGGGCGATACCGACGCCATAGATTCCAACGGCAATCTCCTCATCACCGGCGGAACGATCGACATTACCGCGCAGAGTCCCTTTGACTATGACGGCACAGGCGAGAAGACTGGCGGAACCCTGATCATCAACGGAAGCGAGACGGATACTCTGACCAACCAGATGATGGGCGGCGGCAAAGGCGGCCGCGGCGGAAAAGGCGGATTTTACAACCGATAAGAGGAGACGGTAAGCCTAAAGGGGCAGGAGACGATTCACGTGAGAAAAGACAAGGGGAAAAGAATACTGACAGCACTGTCATTGCCGGTGATCGCAGCACTCGTGTATATATATGAGAAGCAGGGCGGCAGCGGCATGAAGTGCCTGTTCCATTCGTACACCGGACTTTACTGCCCCGGATGCGGATCGGGGAGAGCGGTTCACGCTCTCTTCGAGGGCCGGATCGCCGAGGCTGTCAGATACAACATCCTTCTTCCGATCCTGGGAACACCGAGCCTCTGCATCCTGTTCCATGAGTATGTGCGCATCGTCTTCCCCGGACTCGGACTCAGACCGGCTGCGGTCTCACAGAAAACGGCTGTGGCGGTCACTGCAGTGATCATCGCATTCTGGATACTCAGAAATATACCGGCGCTGGCTTTTCTGGCGCCGGTATAAGTGCGTCTTATGATCGGAGACTTTTGAGCATCGGGCAGGACCATACTGCGATACATTATGGTAAAATAGTGATACCATATAATCTGTATTCGAATCATTTGGAGGGAGAAGTCATGTCGTTATGTCCTTATTGCGGAAATGAAAACCCGGATACCAATAATTTTTGTTCCTCCTGCGGCGCCAAACTGATGAAGCCGCCGGTGAGACCGGAGAAGGAAGAGGATCCGGTCCTGATGCCGGAAGCGGAGGCGGCAGGATCCATTCAGAAGCCGGAAGCGGAAGAGCCGGCCGCGGACCCTGCGGAAGCCGCCGTCACGAATGCGGCCGAGGGCCCTCATTTTGATGAACATGCGGCAGATCAGCCGCCGATCCCGCCGTATGCAGACACTGCTTACTCCGGCGGACAGCAGCCGCCCGAGAAACTGCCGATCGGCGGCTATATTGCCTGGGCAGTCTTCAATATCCTGTTCTGCACGATCCCCGGCGCGATCGGACTGTACTATGTGCTGCGGATCAACAAAGCTGCCACGGTAGAGGACCAGCTGAAGGCAAAGGATTCGGCTAAAAAGGCGCTTATGATCGGAACGGTTCTGGCTGTTCTCAATCTTTTGGTGCAGATCACCACGAATATGAATTAAGCTGCGGGGAGGAGTATGATGGATATAAAGAAATTTCTGATCCTGATCGGTTTCATTCTGATCATGCAGATCCCGATCTTTCTCATGATGGGACACTGATCCCGATGATGAAAAGCCGCCGGCTTCGGTCTTTGGACCGGAACCGGCGGCTTCTGTTGTTCGAGTGCCGCAGACGCGCTCATTATCGGATCAGCCCGCCTTGTAGAGAAAGTCCATAAAGATCGGGATCTGCTTTTCCCAATCCGCCTCGCAGTGCCCGCCGTCCTCCTGACAATACAGGGATGTGCGGACATTCTGCTTGTGAAGAGAGTCTTCCACTTTGCGGTTGGCATTGCGCAGGAACTTGCAGAAACCGGAATCCGGGTCTGTTCCGCCTTCCCTGCTCCCCCAGGAGAGATATACGCTCGTTTCAGGATTGAGATGGCAGGCGCGCAGATCTGCCAGCAGCGGCTGCAGCACCGTGAAGATGGTGGAGGAGACGCAGGCTGCCATGGAAAAATAATTGTTGTACATCGTGACGGCATAGAGCGCCATGAGGCCGCCCATGGAGGAGCCGGCAATGGCGGTCGTCTCCCGGAAGGGACAGGTGCGGTAGTTGCCGTCTATATAGGGCTTGAGAGACAGGATCATCCAGTCGAGGGTCTCTCTCCCCTCGCCGTGGATCTTCTTGTTCATCAGCTTGGTGTCGTAGGGGCAGTACTCATCGAGCCTGTGATCTCCGTCATGGGAGCACTCGATCCCGACGACGATCAGCTCTCTGTCCCAGCCGTCCAGGAAGGACTTCAGCCCCCAGGATTTTCCGAAGGTGGCGTCGCTGTCAAAGAACAGATTGTGTCCGTCAAAAAAGTACAGGACGGGATAGTGTTTGTCAGAATCGTTATATCCATCGGGCAGATAGATGTGAAGTGTACGGGCTTCGCCCGCGGGGGCGTACCAGATTTGATCTTTTATTACCATTTTTGAGTATCTCCAATGCTTTGTATTTGCGGCTGCAAGCAAAAGACGTACAGCCGCGGAATACTTTAACACATTCGGTAAAAAAATCAAGATGTGTGAATGGAGGCATTATGGTATACTAAACGGTAAGTCATGACACCTGAGCCGTGACGGAAGGAAGGAGCGATTGACATGTATACGGAAGAAGTAACGAGATACAGCCAGTGCCTTGGCAGGGACATGCACATGATGATCTACGGCCACGGCGGCGTGCCGTTTCTGGCGTTCCCGACGCAGGACTCTCTCTGCCACAACTATGAGGAATTCGGGATGATCCGGGAGCTCAGCGATTACCTGGAAAACGGAAAGATCCAGTATTTCGTGGTGGATACCATCGACAAGGAGAGCTGGTCGGAGGGAGATTATGACAAGGGGCGCAGGGCCTGGAAACAGGAACTGTATTTTCACTATATCGTCGACGAAGCTATGCCGTTCATTTTGGAGAGGACAGGGGGCAGGCTCCCCATGACAACGGGCTGCAGCTTGGGCGCAAATCACGCGGTGCTCACTTTCCTCAGGCGTCCCGACCTGTTCTCCGGCTGCCTGGGGCTGTCGGGCGTCTATGACAGCAACGTATTTTTCAAGGGCTGGATGAACGATACGCTCTACGACAACTCACCGGAGTGCTTTTTGCCCAACATGCCCACGGACCACCCCTATATCGACCTGTACAACCAGAAGCAGATCATCATCTGTGTGGGACAGGGCGCCTGGGAGGAGGACGGGATCCGTTCACTCCGCTATCTGGACGGCGTGTTCCGCAGCAAGGGGATCAACGCCTGGTGCGACTTCTGGGGCTATGATGTGAACCACGACTGGCCCTGGTGGTTCAAGCAGATGCGCTATTTTATCCCGATCATTCTCGAGAGATGGGGAATGTGAGAAGGCATTGAGGAAACA
>CACXGR010000315.1 GCA_902767235.1 uncultured Lachnospiraceae bacterium
GATATGTCATATGATCAGGAAGGAAATGAATTCTGATATGTCCTTAGTATTTGTCTTAAACAGTGCGGCCCTGGGGATCGGCCTCGCCATGGATGCTTTTTCGGTATCTTTGGCCAACGGGCTCCATGAGCCGCTCATGAAGAGAGGAAGAGTGTGCGCCATCGCAGGCGTGTACGCTTTCTTTCAGTACATGATGCCCATGATCGGTTGGGTCTGCGTGCATACGATCGTGGAAGCCTTCTCCGGCTTCAGAAAATTCATACCATGGATCGCGCTCGTCCTTCTTCTGTATATAGGCGGCAAGATGCTCGCGGAAGGGCTCCGGGAGAGATCCGGCAGAGGCACAGAAGCGGCGCAGTCCCGAAGCATTTCGGGGAGCGACCTGCTGGTCCAGGGAATCGCCACTTCCATCGACGCGCTCTCCGTGGGATTCACGATCGCCGAGTATGATCTTATGATGGCCAATGCCGCAGCGCTGATCATCGGCGCAGTGACCTTTGTGATCTGCGTCGGCGGACTCCTGATCGGGAGGAAAGCCGGGACAAGGCTCTCATGGAAGGCGGCGGTCCTGGGCGGCTGCATCCTGATCGCGATCGGGATCGAGATCTTCTTGAAGGGAGTTTTCGGAGCTTAACTTAGCAGATTACAAATAATTGGGTACACAGGAATCATTTATCCAAATAGTTCAAAAGAAACGCTTTCTTTTTTTGGAACTATTTTAGATTTATTTTTCCTGGTACCCAAGTTTTTTTAATTTCTTTAATTCATCCGTATTTTTGTGGAACTAGTGCTGAAGAGCTCACAAAAGCCCGTTCATATCCTCATCGGACAGGGTCCGGATGCCGTTCTGAGCCAGGACCGCCTCAGCGCCGGCTTCGTCATCGACTCTGAGGACGACATAGGCAGATCCTGCTACGGGGGAAGTGAAAGCATATACATACTCGATATTGACGCCGGTGTCCCGGATGATCTTGAGGATCTTCTTGAGGGAGCCGGCTTCGTCGTTCATCTTGGCGGCAATGACCTTGGTCTGGGTGATGACCGTGTCGTCGGAGAGCGCTTCCCTGGTCTTCTCGACGTCGGAGACGATGAGCCTCAGAATGCCGAAGTCTCTGGTGTCTGCGACGGACAGGGCGCGGATATTGACGCCTGCGTCGGAGATGGCACTTACGGCCTGATAAAGGGTTCCGGGTGTGTTTTCAAGAAATGCGGACAGCTGTGTGATTGCCATGATATTCCTCCTTATTCTGATCGATTTGTGACTCAGTCATGCAGTTTGCGCTTGTCGATGACGCGGACCGCTTTGCCCTCGGACCTGGTGATGGTCTTGGGCGCCACCAGGTGGATCTTGGGTCCGATGCCGAGCATGGAGCGCATGGCGCCGTTCAGGGCCTTCTCGCGGGCCTGGATGTCCGCGATCTTATCGGAGAACTGCTCGGGCGCGAACTCGACATAGATGTCGAAAGTGTCTGTGTTGTTGGCGCGGTCCACGACGATCTGGTAGTTGGGGGTGTAGCCCTCTTTGAGCAGTACCGCCTCGATCTGGCTCGGGAATACGTTGACGCCGCGAATGATCATCATGTCGTCGCTGCGGCCGAGCGGCTTGGTCATCTTGACATGTGTGCGGCCGCAGGAGCACTTTTTCCGGGACAAAATACAGATGTCCTTGGTGCGGTAGCGCAGGAGCGGGAAGCCTTCCTTGTCCAGGGAGGTGAATACAAGCTCTCCTTTGGTCCCTTCAGGGAGCACTTCACCGGTCTTGGGGTCAATCACTTCTGCATAGAAGTGGTCTTCATTGATGTGCATGCCGGTCTGCTCCTCGCACTCGAAGGAGACGCCGGGACCGGAGGTCTCTGTCAGGCCGTAGATATCGTAAGCTTTGATGCCCAGACTCTTTTCGATGCTGCGGCGCATCTCCTCCGTCCAGGGCTCTGCGCCGAAGATGCCTGCCTTGAGCTTATTGTCCTCAGGCTTGTAGCCGCGGTCTGCCAGGGATTCGCCCAGATAGGCAGCATAGGAGGGCGTGCAGCAGAGGATGGTCGCGTTCAGGTCCATCATGAACTGGAGCTGACGCTCGGTGTTTCCGGAGGACATGGGAAGCGTAAGGCACCCGACTTTGTGGGAGCCGCCGTTGAGGCCGGGGCCGCCGGTGAAGAGGCCGTAGCCGTAGGAGATCTGCACGACGTCTTCATTTGTTCCGCCGGCGGCGACGATCGCCCTTGCGCAGCACTCCTCCCACATGTCCAGGTCCTTCTGGGTATAGAAGGCCACAACGCGCTTTCCGGTGGTGCCGGAAGTGGACTGAATGCGGACGCAGTTCTTGAGATCCGTGCCCAGAAGGCCGTAGGGATAGGCTTCGCGGAGATCGTCTTTGGTGAGGAAAGGAAGTTTCTTGATGTCGTCAACGCTCTGTATGTCTTCCGGCTTTACACCTTTCTTGTCCATCAGATCGCGGTAGTAGGGGACATTGTCGTAGACGTATTTCACCTGCTTTACGATCTTCTCGTTCTGGATCTTCAGGATCTCCTCGCGGGGCGCGGTCTCGATCTCTTTCTGGTAATAGTTCTTCATTTTGAGGCTCCTTTCCTTGCCTTTGTGGGAATCGCCGTTATCTTCCGCCGCCGCAGGGCACTTGGGACTTCCGGGCCGGATCTGCGCTGCGCGGATGACAACAAAAAAGGTGCGGCACCTGTTGAAGTGCCACACCTTTGTGAACGATCTGTTAATCTCTGACTTCACAATTCTTTAGCATGACAAATCAACCTTACTGCGTGTGCCAGTAAAGCGAAAGCTAAAGAAAAAGTAAAAGTTGTTGGAGCAGAGATTGCGGTTCATCGTTGATCCCTCAGTGAATAAGCTGTGTTATCAAAAATAGCGGTTTTTCTAGTTGCTGCAACTTAGGGCAAATGATACCATTGCGTTTGTTTGCACGTCAATGAAAAATTTTAATCAAAATATTGATAATTTTTAAGATGGAA
>CACXGR010000316.1 GCA_902767235.1 uncultured Lachnospiraceae bacterium
CTCTTTAGGAGTCTGGCAAATGGATGAGATGAAGAGATTTATTGCGAATGCGGATCTGACCGTCTCCGAGGCCATGCAGAAGATTGACGCGGGTGCGTCGGGCATTCTGTTTCTGACCGATGACAGGGACGTCCTGGTCGGATGCATCACAGATGGCGATATTAGAAGATTTCTGTTGGCCGGCGGCACAATGAAGGACCCGGCCTTAAAGGCTTGCAACAGGAACCCGAAAGTAGCCCGCTCCCACGAAGAGGCAAAACGTCTCTACCACGACAGGAATTATATCGCGATCCCGATCCTGGATGATCAGGGGACCATCACTGCCCTGTATAAGGGCAATAATTGCGAGATCCGCAAGAAGAACAACCTGAACACCCCGGTCGTGATCAACGCCGGCGGGAAAGGGACCCGCCTGGATCCCTTCACCAGAGTGCTGCCCAAGCCTCTGATCCCCGTGGGGGAGTTCCCAATCGTAGAACTGATCATGAGGGAATACCAATCTTACGGATGCGATCAGTTCCACATGATCGTGAACTACAAAAAGAACCTCATGAAGGCCTATTTTGCCGAGAATGAGAATCGATACGACATCACCTGGTACGACGAGGAAAAACCGCTGGGGACCGGCGGCGGGCTGAGCCTGCTGCGCGGAAAGCTCACAGACACCTTCTTCTTCGCCAACTGCGACGCTCTTCTGACAGCGAATTACGAGAGCATGCTGAAGTTCCACAAGGAGAATGAAAACAAGATCACCATGATCTGTGCCTACAAGAACTTCAACATCCCCTACGGAGTAGTTCGGATGGGAAAGAACGGGGTCATCGAGAAGATGGAAGAGAAGCCGCTCCTCTCTTATCTGGTCAACACGGGAATCTATATCGTGGAGCCGGAAGTGATCGACGACATTGAGGACAACGTGGCGATCGGCTTCCCCGATATCATAGAAAAGGAAAGACAGAGGGGAAAGAAGGTCGCGGCCTTCCCGGTCAGCGAGAACGACTGGATGGATATGGGACAACTCCCCGAACTTGAGAAAATGAGAAGGAAACTGTACGGCGAATGAAGACAGAAAGCGAATGCAATGAGCTCCGGAAATAATGTTAAGGCGTTAAAATCAGGCATATGGTACACAGTCGCCAATTTCCTGACGAGGAGCATCGGGTTCATCACAACGCCGATCTTTACAAGACTGCTCACTCACGACGAATACGGGCTGTACAATAATTACATCTCCTGGCAGAGTACGCTGATCATCCTTGTGACGCTCAACCTGACATCGACCTTTATCAGCGCACGATTTGAATTTGAGGACGACTTCGACGGCTATATCTCGTCAGTCATGTCCCTGAGTTTTCTCTCGACGCTGATCTGGACGATCGCGATCAATCTGTTCCCCGCATGGTTTGTGAACCTGACGGGGGTAGAGCTCAGGTACCTGAACATACTGATGGTCTATCTGCTGTTCTACAGTGCGATCGAGATGTTCCAGACGCGGGAGCGCTACTATTTTGAGTATAAGATCTCTGTACTGATCAGCGTGGTAATTTCGGTTGGAAGTTCCCTTCTGTCCGTATTATTAGTACTGACCATGGAAAACAGACTGGCCGGAAGGATCATCGGCAATTCCGCCTGCTATATTCTGATCGGGTCTGTATTGCTGTTCTATATCTACTACAAGGGAAGAAAGGTCGACATTAAGTACTGGCTGTATGCACTGCCAATCTGCACCCCCTTTATTCCGCACCTGCTGTCACTGACCCTGCTCAATTCAATGGACAGGATCATGATCACCAGGATCTGCGGGGCGGAGGACAATGCACTGTACTCCCTGGCTTACAACTGCGGCGCCATCATCACGCTGCTGGTGACCTCCCTCAATACGGCCTTTGCGCCCTGGCTGGGAGAAAAACTCAACGACGACGATCTGGACGAGATCCGCAGTGTATCGGAAAAATATGTTTTCCTGTTCGTCTTTCTGGCCGCCGGGATCATGCTGATCGTGCCGGAAATACTGCTTCTGATGGGCGGCCCCAGTTACTTGGAGGCGATCTATGTGATGCCCCCTGTGGCTTTCGGCTGTGTCTGTCAGTTCATTTACATCATGTACGTCAATATAGAGCAGTTCAAGAAAAAGACCGTGGGAATGGCCTTTGCATCGGTTTCGGCAGCAGCTCTGAATTATATTCTCAATGCGCTTCTGATCCCACGCTTCGGCTACGTTGCGGCGGCGTATACGACGCTGGTCAGCTTTCTCTGGCTGGCTGTCGCGCACATGTATCTGGTCAAAAGACTCGGCTGTCTTGACGTATACAATACCAAACTGATCTTGACGATCCTTGCGGCCATGTCCGTCTACACGGTCGTGATCAACTATGTCTATCGGCTGCCGGTCATCCGATACGCGATCCTGGCAGTTTATACCATCCTGTTTATCTGCGCAGCATGGAAGTACAAGGGTCTGATCCTCTCGATCTTAAAGCGCAGAAAAGGTCGAAAAGCGTGATCCGGGGGACAAAAAAGTGAAACGAAAACTTTTGCTCATAGGCGGCGGTGGACACTGCCGCTCTGTGCTTGATACGGCGATCCGGCTGGGCACCTTTGACGAACTGGGAATTGTGGACTTTACCGACAGCTCCTGTCTGGGGATTCCCGTAGTCGGAACGGATGACGACATTCCTGCTCTGATCCGGGAAGGATGGAACGAGGCCTGCATCACAGTGGGGAGTGTTGGAAATACAGCGATCCGAAGGCGATTGTATGAAATGGCCAAGTCTCTGAGACTGAGCCTTACGCCCATCATTGATGAGAGTGCGATCGTTGCCGGCGGAGCCGTGATCGGCGAGGGCACCTTTATAGGCAAGCGTGCCATCGTCAACACCTGCGCTGAGATTGGGAGCTGCGCGATCATCAACACAGGCGCCATCGTGGAACATGACTGCAGGATCGGTGACTTTGCCCATATCAGCCCCGGGGCCGTGATCTGCGGGCAGGTGAGCGTCGGAGATGACGCCCATGTGGGAGCCGGGAGCGTCGTGAGGCAGCAGATCACAGTTGGCAGCGGGGCGCTCATTGGGGCAGGAAGTACAGTTGTTCACAATATTCCTTCTGATGCCAGGGCATATGGAAATCCCTGTAAGGTGGTGAGATAATGAGTGTATATATTATTGCGGAAGCGGGCGTAAATCATAACGGAGATCTGAATCTGGCCTTTGAACTGGTGGATGCCGCGAAGGCAGCAGGTGTTGACTGCGTCAAGTTCCAGACCTTTAAGTCTGAAAATCTCGTATCGCGCGGGGCGCAAAAGGCGGAATACCAGAAAGCAGCGACGGGAGACAGCTCCCAGAAGGATATGCTCAAGCAGCTGGAGCTCTCTTTTGACGAATTTATCACATTGAAAGAATACTGCGACAATGCAGGAATCTGCTTTTTGTCAACGCCCTTCGATTTTGAGAGCATAGACTTCCTCAATTCCATTGACATGCCGTTTTGGAAAGTCCCCTCTGGAGAAGTGACTAATTACCCCTACCTGAGAGAGCTCGGCAGGACCGGCAAACCGGTCGTTATGTCCACCGGTATGTGCGAGACGGAGGAGATCAGGGCGGCCATCGAAGTCCTCAGGGAGAACGGGACCAAAGAGATCAAGCTCCTCCACTGCAATACCGAATATCCGACACCGTTTTGCGACGTAAATCTTCGGGCCATGAAGACGCTAAGAGACGAATTCGGCCTGGAAGTGGGCTACTCCGACCACACCAAGGGCATTGAAGTACCCATTGCTGCTGTGGCAATGGGAGCAACAGTTATAGAGAAGCACTTTACCCTGGACCGGAACATGGAAGGCCCGGATCACAAAGCGAGCCTGGAACCCCATGAACTTGCTGAGATGGTAAGAAGTATCCGGCACATCGAGGAGGCGCTCGGAACAGGGGAGAAGAAACCCTCTCCCTCCGAAAAGAAAAATAAGGCCGTTGCCCGAAAGAGCATTGTAGCCAAGACTTTCATACGAGCCGGAGAGATCCTGACAGAAGAGAACCTGACAGTCAAGAGACCCGGAAACGGAATCAGCCCGATGCGATGGAACGAGATCCTGGGGACCAAAGCGGTGAGAGACTTTGAAGAGGACGAGCTGATCGAGGAGTAAGAGGATCACCGAAGGCGGATCTAACCGCCGGGGTGCTCCGAAACGGGTATGAATATGAAGAAAATAGCAGTTGTAACCGCTACAAGAGCGGAATACGGGTTGCTCTCTCCGGTCATCAAAGCTTTGCGGAAAAGACAGAGCGCGGACCTTGGGATCGACCTGATCGTGACTGGGACACACCTGAGCGAGAATTACGGCAATACAGTCAGGGACATCGACGACGCGATCGACTACAGGGTCCCTGTATCCGTCAAGTCGGACACCGAGAAGGACATCTCCGCGAACCAGGCAGAAGTCCTGGTGAAGTTCACGGACCTGTTCAACGAGCAGAAATACAGCGCGGCGGTGCTTCTGGGCGACCGATATGAGACGCTGGCCATCGCGATTGCGGCCGGCAACACCAGGACACCGATCTTTCACCTCTGCGGAGGCGACACCACAGAGGGAGCCCTGGATGAGTGGATCCGCCACTCGATCACCAAGATGAGCTATCTCCACTTTGTGACCAATGAGGAGAGCCGTAGGAGAGTGATCCAGCTGGGAGAAGATCCTGCAAGAGTGTTCAATTATGGGTCCACCAGCATCGACAATGTCATGAAAGCTGCAGACCTTTCCAAATCGGAAGCGCTTGACAGCATTCAACTTCCGGACTGCCAATACGCGCTGTGTACTTATCACCCCGTGACAATGGAGGATGGCAGCGTCGATGAGCAGATCGCAGAATTCCTTGATGCGATCAGGCAGACCGGGGATCTGGAGTTTATCGTGACCAAATCCAATGCCGACCAGGGCGGCGCAAGGATCAACCGGCTGCTGGATGAGGCGGAAAAGGGGATCGCAAATCTCCACGTCTACACATCCCTGGGCGTACGTCGCTACCTGTCGCTGATGAGATATGCGGAATTTGTACTGGGCAACTCCTCCAGCGGCATTATCGAGACACCGGCTTTTCACGTCCCCACCGTCAACATCGGGGACAGACAGCGGGGCAGGCTCCAGGCGGCTTCCATCATCAACTGCGCTGCAGACAGTGAGAGCATAGAGGCGGCCATAAAGAAAGCGCGGAGTCCCGAATTCAGGGAAATCTGTCAAAAGACAGAGGGACTGTACGGCACGGGAAATGCCGGAGAAAGGATCGCTGCCAAGATGATCGAAGTCGTCATGCAGGATTCCATTGACCTGAAAAAGAAGTTTTACAACCTGACGTGAGGAATTAGATATGAAGATCGTCGTAATAGGCTTAGGATCCATGGGCAAGAGAAGGATCCGGCTGATCAAAGAGATGTATCCGGAGTACGAGATCACAGGCGTGGACGGAAGAGAGGACCGCAGAAAAGAGGCGGGAGACCTCTTCGGAATCTCCTGTTATGCGTCGACGGCAGAAGCAGAGAAAAGCATTGACTGCGCCTTCGTCTGCACATCCCCGTTGTCCCATGCCGCCATCATCACGGACTGCCTGCAGCGCGGCTGGAATGTATTTACAGAGCTGAACCTGGTCGACAATGGCTATGACCGCAATATGGCTCTGGCCGAGGAGAAGAATAAGGTCCTGTTTCTTTCCTCGACTTTCTTTTACCGCGAAGAACTGAAATATATCAGCTCCAGAGTGGAAAAAGACCATAAATGGAATTACATTTACCACATCGGACAGTACCTGCCGGACTGGCATCCCTGGGAAAACTACAAGGATTTCTTTATCGGCGACAAGAGGACCAATGGCTGCAGGGAGATCCTGGCCATTGAGCTCCCCTGGCTGACAGGCGCCTTTGGAGGGATCCGATCCGCGCATGCGGTATCTGACAAGATGACAGATCTGAACATCGGTTTTGACGACAATTATATGATCCAGGTCGAACACGAGAACGGAAACAAGGGAGTTGTGGTAGTCGACGTGGTCTCTCCGGTTGCTGTCAGAAAGCTGGAGGCCTATGCGGAGAACCGGTATCTGTCCTGGAACGGGACGCCGGACAGTATATATGAATTCGATCCTGCCGAAAAAGTGCTGAACAAGGTCACGCTCAGGGAAGAAGCGGAGCACAGAGAGGGCTACAGCACCTTCATTGTGGAGAACGCCTACAAAAATGAGATCAGGGAGTTTTTCGACGTGGTCCTAAACCACACGGAGGCTCTCTACGGATTTGAGCAGGACAAGAAGATCCTCGGGATCATAGATTCACTGGGGGCATGATATGAGATCACTGAAAGTGTGTTTTGTCGGAATAGGCTCGATCGCAAAGCGCCACATCAGAAATCTGAGCGCGATCTGTGGTGAGCACGGCATCGAATTGACCATTGATGCTTATCGCAGGAACAGCATTCCCGCGGACGGCGTAAATCGCATTTACAGCGATGTAAAGGACGTTCCGAACGACTACGACGCCATATTCATCACAAACCCGACCGAGATGCATCTGGATTCCCTGAAGTCTTTTCATGATAAGGGGAAGCACTTTTTTATCGAGAAGCCCGTTGTCTCTCTGGGACAGCTCGAAGCTGCGGAGGCGTTTCAAACGCGGAGCGATGCAGTTTACTATGTCGCTGCCCCTCTCAGATACAATGCGGTCATTGAGTGGATCAGAAGAGAGATCGATCCCTCGGACGTTATCTCCGTCCGCAGTATCTCCTCCAGCTACCTTCCGGACTGGAGACCGGGACAGGACTACAGAGCGACCTACAGCGCCCATAAGAACCTGGGCGGAGGCGTCAGCATTGACCTGATCCACGAGTGGGACTATCTGACCTGCCTGTTCGGCTGGCCGGACAGAGTTCGGAGTCTGATCGGAAAGAAGTCCGACCTGGAGATCGACAGCGAGGACTACGCGATCTATATCGCGGAGTACAGCGACAAGATCGCGGAACTGCATCTCGACTATTTTGGCAGGAAGACGATCAGGGAGATCCAGCTCTTTATGAAGAATGAGACCATGATCGGCGACATCGCAAACAATAAGATCAGGTTTCTGGTCAAGGGATCAGAGATCGACTTCCACGAGGAGCGGGATGACTTCCAGAAGAGAGAACTGCAGTATTTTCTTGATATGATCGAAGGCAAAAGAGAGGCAGAAGACGGGTATCACCACGGACTTTCCGTCTTAAAGCTCACACAGGGGGAGTGCAGATGAAGATCCTTGCTGATAACATTGAGGAGATCGTGATCCGCCAGCTCCGGAACTACTGGCCGGATGTCGATGAGAAAACGATCGCAGCGGCTCTTCCCCAAGCCCTTCAGATGATCGAGGACAATTACAGAGGAATGCCCAACAGAAGACTCTGGGACGGGGAAGAGGTCGTTTTTTCGCCATATATGAGCGTCCAGTGGATGAACTTCCTGTACAGGCTGTCCCATGTCCTGTATCTGAGCGGGGGTGGAACTGCTGCAGACCAGGTCTACTACCTGAACAAGATCATGCACGCAAATGACTGGTTTTATGCCGTTGACCTGCCGGTGCATTTCCACTGCGAACATCCCCTGGGGAGCGTTCTGGGACGAGCCTCCTACGGAGACCATCTCTTCATTTATCAGGGGACGACCGTCGGAGGGAATCGCTCGCACGGCAAGCTGTCCTACCCGGTTCTGGGGGACAACGTCATTCTGTTTGCCAACGCGACGGTACTGGGCGACACCAAGATCGGCAGCAACGTGGTGATCTCTTCAGGAACCTATCTGCTCGGGGAAGAGATCCCGGACAACTGCATAGTCTTCGGTAAATCTCCCGACATCACGATAAAGAGAAAATCAGAGGACGAGATCAAGTCCTACACAGAGCATATTTGGGGGTGGAAACAGAGATGAGAATACTATTTACCATTTGCGGAAGAGCGGGATCCAAGGGGATCCGCAACAAGAACCTGCGCGAATTTGCGGGCAAGTACCTCGCGCACTACACAGTCTCTGCCATTGACCTGTATCTGAAAAGACATCCCGAGACAGCGGCAGACATCGTTGTCAACTCCGACAGCCGGGAACTGCTGGAACTGGTCAGCAGCAATGGCATGAGGCATGTTGACCAGATCATGAGAGATGAGAGCCTGGCCGGCGACGCCGTGGGCAAGATCGCCGTCATCGCCGACTGCCTGAACAAAATGGGACAGCGCCATAGCACCGCCTATGACATGGTGGTAGATCTGGATATCACCTCTCCTCTCAGAACCGTGGAAGACCTTGAGAAGGTGATCGCACTGCACGCGCAGTCGGGCGCAGATGTGACGACGACCGTCGCAACAGCCAGAAGGAACCCCTATTTCAATCAGGTTAAGCGGGTCGAACATGGCGTCAAAAAAGTCATAGAATCGAATTATACGGCGCGCCAGCAGGCACCGGAGATCTTTGACATGAACGCTTCGATCTATGCCTATAAACCGGCCTTTCTGGGAGAGGGCAAAGGCGTGCTGGACGGGTACTGCGAGATCGTGGAGATGTATGACACCGGAATCCTGGACCTTGACCACGAAAATGACTTTGTCCTGATGGAAGTGATCGCAGAGTATCTGTTTAAGAACAATGCCCTGTTCAAAGAAGTTTATGACAACATTCCGCAATAAACTATATTCAAGACAGAGGTAAAAATGGCAGAAAAATTTGATTATGACAAACTACCTACTGAGATCCAGTACGAGATCGCGGATGACATTGCCAGGGACAATAAAGAGAGATCAAACCGGTTCTATCCGGAACTGCGGATCAGAGAAGGAATCTACTCCAAATACGTCAAGAGGCTGATCGACCTGTCGATCTCAACGCCGGCGCTGATCGTTCTCTTTCCGGTAAATGCCGTCATTGGCGTTATTACTTATTTTGACGTCGGAAGACCGGTGTTCTTCAAGCAGCAGAGAATGGGGAAGAACGGCAAACTCTTTACCATGATCAAATTCCGCAATATGACCAACGAGACGGACGAAAACGGCGTCCTGCTCCGCGCAGATCTGCGAGTGACAAAGTGGGGAAAATTTGTCAGAGCCACTTCCCTGGATGAACTGCTCAATTTTGTCAATATTTTTATGGGCGACATGTCGATCATAGGCCCGAGACCGCTCCCGGTTGGCTATAAGGGCCGCTTCAACCGCTATCATGAAGGTCGGCATGCGGTCAAGCCCGGGCTGGACTGTCCTCTGAGAAATCCGGACAAAGTGATGACCTGGGAGAACCGTCTCGAGAACGATGCATGGTATGCGCAGAACGTGAGCTTTATGACCGATGCGAAGCTTGTCTGGCTTCTGGTCCGCAAAGCGGTGTGGGGCAAGGACAGAAAAGTTCGCGCAGAAGGCGTAAATGAGGGGACTTTCGTCGGCTACTTTGAAGACGGCAGAGTGATGGATTCCAATCATATCCCCGACAAGTATTACATTGAAGCGATTGAAAGAAACCACTGGAAAGGCTGAGATGGCGACAGTATCCGCAGCAGACAGAAAGGAATCAGACTATGAATATTTATGGAAAAAAGGTTGTACTTCGCGCAATGGAGAAGGAAGACTGCGAACTGGTTCGCGGCATGTTCAATGATCCTGAGATTGAGAATCTGGTCGTCGGCTGGGCCTTCCCGATCTCCAAGTACGGCCAGGAAAAATGGTACGAGAATCACTATGGCGACCAGAACTTCCGCTTTGTCATTGAGACAGAGGAAGACGGAGCGGTCGGGATCGCTACTTTGGTCGATATCGACTGGAAAAACAGAAGAGCAACCCATGGGATCAAGCTGGCAAACAAACAGCGCAGGGCGAAGGGGATCGGCACGGACACAGTCATGGCGATCATGAGATATGCGTTCGACGAGCTTGGTTTTCACCGCCTGGACGGAAGCTGGTTCGCGGATAACACGGCATCGATCAGGCTCTATAAAAAGTGCGGATGGGTGGAAGAAGGCGTTCAGAGGGAATACGTTTATAAAAACGGCAAGTTCAGGGACCTGGTCATTACCGGCGTCCTGGCCTCTGATTATTATGCGCTGATCGAAAAGAATCACTATTGGGATGACTGATCGGGCGGCGGACTACGCAGACACCTTATTCATGACTTGAGGATATTATGCAGAAAGAATACGGCGGATTTATAGAGCTCGAGCATTGCCACGGCCATATGCTCCATGAAGACGGAATCAAACTGAACAGCGCGCAGAACTGCCTGAGGTATTTGATCCGGGAGAAGGGGATCAGAACGATCTGGCTCCCCTATTTTCTCTGCGAATCTGTCGCGGAAGGCTGCCGGAAAGAGAACACAGAAGTTAAGTTCTACCATACGGATGAGACGCTCAGGCCGGTCTTTCCCGATCAGATCGGGGAAGATGAATGGATGTATATCGTAAACTATTACGGGCAGCTCAGAGAGGATGAGATAAGCGGATATAGAGACCGATTTGCCCGCCTCATCCTCGACAATGTGCAGGCGTATTATCACAGGCCTGCCGCAGACATCCCGACGATCTATTCCTGCAGAAAGTACTTCGGCGTGGCGGACGGCGGTATTTTGTCCGGCATACAGCCTTCAGCGCAGGAATATGAGACGGACCTCTCCTTCGACCGGATGGAGTTCCTGCTCGGGCGCTTTGAAAAAGGGGCCAACGCTTTCTACAGCCAGTATGTCGGTAACAATGACCTTGTGGGGACGCTGGACATCAAGTACATGTCAAAGCTTACGGAAAATCTGCTGCACGGGATTGAATATGACAGGATCCGGGAAGTAAGAGAAGAGAACTTCCGGACACTTGATGAGGAACTAAAGGAGATCAATGCACTTGCACTCACCTGCCCTGCAGCTCCGTTCATGTATCCGCTGATGGTGAAAAACGGTCCGGAGCTCCGCAAAAAACTGATCGGCAGCAGGATCTATGTTCCGAAACTCTGGCCCATGGACTACCATTCGGATCTGATCGAGACAGAGAGAAGGCTCGCCGACAATATTCTTCCCATTCCCTGCGACCAGAGATATACGGCGGAGGATATGAGGTACATAAGCAGTGTGGTGCACAATTACCTGAATGCATAAGGAGATCATGAAATGGCAGCAGTAAGCATCATTATTCCGGTATATAACGTTGAGAAGTATATTCGGCAGTGTCTGGACAGCGTGATGAACCAGACATTTAAGGATATTGAAGTGATCCTGGTAGATGACGGATCACCTGACAATAGCCCTGCGATCTGTGACGAGTATGCGCAGAAGGACAGCAGGTTTAAAGTGATCCATAAGGAAAACGGCGGCGTCTCCGACGCCCGTAACCATGGGATCGAAGCGGCGACAGGAGAGTGGATGTACCTGGTGGACTCGGATGACTGGCTCGAAGAGGACACAATCGAAAAACTGTATAAGATCGCCCGGAAACAGGAGGTCGACTGTGTTTTGACAGATTGTGTCGAGCGCTACAGCTCGGGCAGAAATGTGCGTCTCAGAATGTTTTCCCAAAGATTCCGCTCGGACGATCCGAAGGTGATTGCAGATGTTCAGAAAGCCGTTTTGTGCCACAAATACAGCCCTTACTACCAGCAGGGCGCCGACAACGAGTATCCTGCGCCGTGGTCGAAATTCTTTAAGACATCGATCATTAAAGAGAACAATATCCGCTTTGACCCCTATGTGATGGGATACTATGATGACGGACTGCTCACGATGCGCCTGTTTGAACATGTGAAGAGTATTTATTACTGCGGCAGACACTCTTACAACTATAGGATCGTGGAGGAGTCTATCATGCACGGATTCAGGGCTAAATCCTGGTCGTGCAACATCCGCAATTGCGAGAAGATGGATGAGTTCATTAAAGAGACGGGAAAGGACGAGGACTTCAAGCAGGCGGAGTACTGCAGAAGAGTGTCTTTCTTTGCAGCGCTTCTGAGCGCCTACTTCTTTAATCCCAACAATCCGGACGATCTCAAATCGATCCGGAAAGCGGTCAGGAAGTCGCTGGATGAATATCCCTATGCGATCGCATTCAAAAAAGCAAAGACCGTGAATTTAGAGCCTAAGCACCAGTATGTCCTGCTGTGCGGCAAGATGAAGTTCATTCCGGGGCTGGAGGCTTATGCAAGACTGAAGAGAAAATACAAACCCAGTACCTGATAACTCAAACGGTAATGATAATTGAGGGAAATCGACTAAATAGCCGAGCAAAGGAAGAGGAATTTAGCAAGAACACTCCGGCTTTCTGTAACAGATTGGATGGTTTTTATGTATAGAAGAAACGCACAGGGCTGGTCCAAACACCTGGACTTCATCGTGATCGAACTCGTCAGTCTGCAGGCAGCTTACATACTTGCATCGTTTATCAGACACCAGTCATGGCCGTACACAGAGCTGATCTATAGAAATCTCGGTATAGCA
>CACXGR010000317.1 GCA_902767235.1 uncultured Lachnospiraceae bacterium
ATCTCCTCAAAGAGCGCCTTCTCCTCGGGCGTCAGTTTCCGGATCTGCCTCTCGTGCTCTTTGTTCCAGCGCTCCAGTCTCTCTTTCTCCCACTTTGTCCTGGAATTGTAATCGAAGGCCATCGCCATCCTCCTTTCTGCTCACCACATCCGCCCCGCCAGAAAGGTCAGCCGGACGAACGTCACTTCACTCTGATCCCTGAGCGGTATGATCTCTTTCCTTTCGGTGTAGCGCACGCCGTCCGCGAACAGGGCCGCTATCCCGTCGTCAAAACACTGCAGCGCCGTCAGGACCGCCTTCTCCTCATCCGCTTTTCTGTCGTCCATAGGGCTCCCGTAGGCGACTTTTCCGCCTTGCGCCTTCTGTTCCAGATCCTCGGACGTAAAAAGGCGCAGAATCTCCCCTGCGTCTTTTCTTGCATTGTATTCTCTCACGCACTGTCTGACCGTCTCCGCAAGAAAGTCCTCCACCGTCATCTGTCTGTCCGGATACGCCCAGATCCTCTGTACGACAGCTGCCTTTCTTCTGGACGCGCCCTTGACATTGATCCTGATCTGCATCACCAAACCTCCCCGATATTTTCCTGCCGCTGCGCAGCAAATCATGATATGATTGCAGTTGGTACTTTTGTGATCACTATTTTGACTATAAGGTTACATCTATGAAGGATACTTCCAACCGATTTGCCGTCTCCGCCGCCATGATCATCGCCAGCGCGGTCCTCTGGGGGCTGTACGGCTCTTTTGTCACTCTCCTGACCGCCATGGGCCTGTCGAAGAACGCCCTAGTCTTTCTTCGCATGTTCGCGACCTCTGTCCCGGTGGGTTTTCTCATTCTGGCCACGGACCGCTCCGCCTTCCGGGTGCGCCCCGCGGACATCCCGCTCTTTGTCGGAAACGGGCTCTTCAGCCTGCTCTTCTTTACTTTCTGCTACACGGCCGCCATCAGAGTCACCAAAATAGCGACCGCCGCCGCGCTTCTCTACACCGCGCCGGCCATCGTGATGGTTCTGTCCGCCCTTCTCTTTAAGGAGCGCATGACAGCGCGCAAAGTGTTCTGCTGCCTGCTGGCCGTCGCCGGCTGCGCCTTTGCCTCGGGCATCGGCGGCGAACTGTTCGGGGGCAATTCCGCTGACGGATCCGCGCTGATCACGCCCGCCGGCCTTCTTCTGGGACTTGGCGCCGGTCTCGGCTACGCGCTCTACAGCATCTTCAGCCGGATCATCCTGAACCGTGGCTACAGTGTCTACACGAACGTTTTCTACAGTTTCGGCGTCGCGATGCTGGGATTTTGGGCCCTCTCCGTTGCGGACGGCTCCTTTTCACAGGTGTTTGAGAACCCGCTGCGGACGGCGCTGGCGCTTTTGTGCGGCATCCTCACCGGAAGCCTCGCCTACGTTCTCTACACGACCGGCATGAAGGGCATGGAGACCTCCCGGGCCGCTCAGCTCACCACTATAGAGCCGGTCACGGCCGCCATCCTGGGCAGCCTTCTCTTCCGCCAGCCGCTCTCCGTCTGGGAGATTGCCGGCATTGTGATGGTCGTCGGGTCGGTCGTGCTCCTCAAATATACAAACTCGAAATTTTGTTAATTGGCTATTGTCCGCACTTGCGGTAAAATACTTTACATGATTGTCTGCAAAGCAGCTCAATGGACTGCTGTCACTATCATTTTACTACCACGCTCGTGCAGTTATCTACTGTTAAGAAAAGGAGAAAAGAAAAGATGAGCCGTAAGACAGGACTTGTCATGGAAGGCGGCGCCATGCGCGGTATGTTCACCGCCGGTGTCCTCGATGTAATGATGGAAAACGGAATTGACTTTGACGGCGCGATGGGCGTCTCGGCGGGTGCTGTGTTCGGCTGCAACTTCAAATCGAAGCAGATCGGCCGCTCGATCCGCTACAATCTCCGCTTCTGCGACGATCCCAGATACTGCAGCCTGGAATCGCTTATGAAGACCGGCGACCTCTACGGCGTGCAGTTCTGCTATGACGAGATCCCCAACAAGCTCGATCCCTTCGACGTCAAGACCTACAGGGAGAATCCCATGCCCTTCTATGCGGTCTGCACCAATGTCGAGACCGGCAAAGCCATTCATAAGCGTCTGGACAACGGCGACGCCAGGGACATGGAATATTTCCGCGCCTCCGCCTCCATGCCGGTCGTCTCCCGCATCGTGGAAGTCGACGGATACAAGCTTCTGGACGGCGGCATAACCGACAGCATCCCGCTCCTTAGCATGGAGCGCCGCGGCTATCCCCGCAACGTGGTGATCCTCACCCAGCCCCTGGGCTTCGTCAAGAAAAAGAGCGGCATGCTCCCTCTGATCCGCGTGGCGATGCGCGACTACCCCTATACCATCAAGGCGATGGAAGTCCGCCACATCCGCTACAACCGGCAGGCGGCCTACGTGAGACAGCAGGAGCTGGCCGGCAATGCTTTTGTCATTCGTCCGCCCCACAGCCTGGACATCAGCCGGACGGAACACGATCCCGCTGAGCTCCGCAGGGTCTACGACATCGGCCGGGCAGAGATAGAGTCGCGGTTGACGGAGATGAAGGAATTTCTGGCAAAAGAGTGATCTGCTGATCAGAGGGGGACAACATGGAAAACAACAACGAATCATTTTCCGATCAGATGCAGGCACTGGTATTCAAGATCCGGACAGGCTGTGTGCAGCTGGTCAAGCTGCTGATCTACGGTCTTTTGTGCGGAACGCTCGTCGGTTTCACCGCCAGCATCTTTGCGCTGGGGATCGACGCCGCCACAAATCTGCGTGCCCAGCACCCGTGGGTCATCTTTCTGATGCCCGTCGGCGCCGCCGTGATCATCTTCTTCTACATGAAATTCGACCGGAGCGAAGGGACCGATACCGTGCTCCTTGCCGTAACGAGAAGTGAAAGTGTTCCCGGGACCCTGGCGCCGCTCATTTTCTGCTCCACCATCACCTCCCACTTTCTGGGCGCCTCTGTGGGCCGTGAGGGGGCGGCGTTGCAGATCGGCGGCTGCATGGGGGACGAGCTGGGCAAGCGCTTCCACTTTCAGGAAAGCGCCCGCCGCATCATGGTCATGGCGGGTATGAGCGCCGCTTTCTCGGCGCTGTTCGGAACGCCGCTGGCAGCGACGGTCATCGCGATGGAGATCAGCCACGTGGGGCTCCTGCAATACGATGCCCTCGTTCCCTGCGTCATCGCCGCCCTGCCTTCCTACTATATTTCCGGAATGCTGGGCGTGGAGAAGCACCCCTGGGGGCTTACGCAAGTGGTGCCTTTCTCGCTCCCGCGCTCCCTCTCCACCTTCGTTCTTGCTTTTCTGTGCGCCATCATCAGCGTGCTCTTCGTGGTCGCCCTGGGCCGGATCCCGGCCCTTGCCAAAAAGATCCCGGCTCACCCCGTCTTTCGGGGCGCCATCGTCGCCGCCATCCTGCTGGGCATGACCCTTCTCTCCGGCGGCCAGTTCTACAACGGCGCCGGCGGCCATGTCATCACGGAGTGCCTGCACGGGGAGCCCGTGCCGGTCTGCGCCTTCCTGCTCAAAATATTGTTCACCGCGGTCTCCGTCGCAGCCGGATTTAAGGGCGGCGAGATCGTGCCTGCCCTCTTTATCGGCGCCACCTTCGGCTCTGTCGTAGGACCTCTCCTGGGCCTCCCCGGCGGCCTGGCAGCCGCCATCGGAATGGGATGCCTCTTTAGCTGCGTCACCAACTGCCCTCTGGGAACGCTGCTGATCTGCTTTGAGATGTTCGGCTTTGAGGGCTGGCCCTACTACCTCTTGAGCATCGCCATCGCCTACACGGTCTCCGGCAACTACGGCCTTTACCACCACCAGAAGATCCGATACGGCAAGTTCAAGATCGGCAGAGAGGACGCGAACGCACATCATTGAATCAAAAAACCGGCGCGCCGATGTTTGGACTTATCGGCATGCCGGTTTTTTTGTACTCCTGTTATTCAGATATCCCTCTTCTCATCCGGCGCCGGTATCCTGAAATTCAGGTATCCGCCTTTCGCAATGAGATGACCGTCCTCATCGCGGATCCGCATGTCTGTCCAGACCAGCGTCCCGCCGGCCTTTACGACCTCCGCCCGGCAGGTCAGCTCACCCTTCGGCGTCTTTCCCCGCAGCATCTCAATACTGCCGCTCACGGTGCAGGTGCCCGTCCCGATCGAGGCCACTGCATAGGAAGTCGTGATATCCGCCAGCGTGCTGAGCGCTCCGCCCTGCACGGTCCCGTTTGGATTGCCGTGGCGGGAAGGATCCAGCTCCATGCGGCACTCGCAGGCCCCCTTCTCCAGCTTCGCAATATGGATCTTCAAAAATGCCGCGATCGGCATCTCCCCAAGGTAGTCATCCATCCTCTGCGCAAACTCGCGGCTCACTCCATTCGTCTCGATCATCTCGTGCACTCCTCAAAAAAGGGCTGCGCGCCGGCGCAGCCCTGTACGATAGCCTGTTATTATCTGACCAGCTCCTCAGCCAGCTTCTCAAGGGCCGCCTCGCTGTCCGCGTTCAGGGCCGACTTGATCGTCACCGTTGTCTCCGCGAAGGTGATCTTCTTGGATTTCTCAAACATGGCCTTCATCTGCTTGGCTGCCACAGGCGCCCAGCTTCCGTTCTCGATGAAAGCGATGGTGCGGTTCTGGTACTCGCGCTCTGTCAGATGCTCGATAAATGTGTGCATGAAGGGGAAAATACCGTTGTTATAGGTCGTTGTAGCAAGGACCAGTCTGTCATAGCGGAAAGCATCCTCAACGCACTCCGGCATGTCGTCTCTGGCCAGATCGCTGATGGCAACCTTCTGGCCCTTGGCGCGCAGAAGCTCAGCCAGCTTCTCAGCAGCCGCCTTTGTGTGTCCGTAGACGGATGTGTAGCAGATGCAGACGCCGGGCTCTTCGGGTGTATAGGAGGACCACTTGTCATAGAGATCCAGATAGTATCCGAGATTCTCGTCCAGCACGGGGCCGTGCAGAGGGCAGATGATCTGAATGTCCAGTCCGGCCGCTGCCTTGAGCACCTTCTGGGTCTGCAGGCCGTATTTGCCCACGATGCCAAAATAGTACCGGCGCGC
>CACXGR010000318.1 GCA_902767235.1 uncultured Lachnospiraceae bacterium
CAGTGCCGTCTTCATGCGCCCCTCGATCTTAAAGCTGTCCACACCCGCCTTGATGAGGTCCGGAATATGTTCGATCATACACAGATCTCTGGAGTTAAAGACAAAAGTGCCCCTCTCGTTCTCCTCGACCGGGAGATAGACGCCGGGCCTGGATTCCTCCATCACAGCGTATTTCCATCTGCACGGATGTGTGCACGCGCCGTGGTTGGCATCTCTTCCGGTAAAGTAGTTGGACAAGAGGCACCTTCCCGAGTAGGAGATGCACATCGCCCCATGTATGAAAGCTTCTATTTCCCTGTCTTGGGGAATGTTCCTGCGGATCTGGGCGATCTCCTTCAGGCTCAGTTCCCTGGCGCACACCACTCTTTCCGCTCCCAGTCCGAACCAGAAATTGAAAGTACCGTAGTTGGTGTTGTTCGCCTGTGTCGATATATGCAGCGGTACGTTCGGACATTTCTCCCTGGCCAGCATGAACATACCGGGATCTGCCACAAGGATGGCATCCGGCTTCATTTCCGCCAGCTGTTCAAAATATCGCCCGGCTCCGCTGAGATCGCTGTTATGTGCGAGGATATTGGCTGTGACGTATACTTTGACGCCCCTCTCGTGGGCGTACCGTATGCTTTCCGCCATCTCCTCCGCTGAAAAATTTCTTGCCTTTGCTCGCAGACCGTATGCCTCTCCGCCGATGTAGACCGCATCGGCCCCGTACCGCACCGCAGTCCTGAGGACCTCCGGGTCCTTGGCGGGCAGAAGGAGTTCCGGTCTTCTGATGCCGCTTTCTTCCTGCATGTTTCCTCTGTTTTTATTCTGAATGTGGGGGTTGATTCTGATTCTGTATTCCGACTTTGTATTGGGCTTCCCAAAGAGGACTTATTCTGTCTTTTGCCCGCAGGCGCCGCGCCTGCGCACCGACAGCGCCGCCCCGTCCCCTGTCTCAAGGAGCACCGTACAGAGCCGCTCGTCCTCCGATATGGCCGCCAGATACTCGCGCATCCTCTTGTGGATCGTCCGGTCGCGCCTTGTGACCGCAAATTTGGAGGCCAGGATCTCGCCGTCCTTAAGCACGTTGTCAGAAAGAAGAACGCCGCCCGGAGCAAGGAGCCTGATCACCTCCGGGAGAAAGCGGATGTACTGTCCTTTGGCGGCATCCATAAATATGAAGTCAAAGGGCCCGACCAGCCCCGGCAGGATGTCAGCCGCATCTCCCTCCATAAGGGTGATCCGGTCCGCCCCGAACCGCTTGAAATTCTCTCTCGCCTTTGCCGCCCTCTCCGGGTCCCGCTCGATCGTGACGATGCTGCAGGGCGAAGGGCAGTATGTGTCCATCACCAGGGCGGAGTAGCCCACGGCAGTGCCCACTTCAAGGATCTTGGACGGTGCCAGCATCTCAAGAAGGCAGCGGATCAGTCCTCTGGTCTGAGGGCGGATGATCGGCACGTTCTCACTAAGTGCCTCCTTTTCCAGCGCCCTCAGCTCCGGTGACTCCTCTGCATGCAGGGACTCCGCCAGGACGCTGATGCGCTCTGCCGGATCTCTCTGCTGCGCGAGCTGCTGCAAAAAGCCGTCTCCCTGCTGCTCCCTCATTTGGCCGCTTCCTGCTCTGCCGCGCCTTCCGGGGCCGGTTCCGCATAGGGCGACACTTCCGCTCCCGAGATGACTCTGAGGATCTCCTCGGGCGTCATCTCTGAAGAGAGCGCATAGGTGCCCGGCACATACATGCCGGAGTAATCCGACACCTTTTCCTGGACAAGAAAGAGCCTGGAGGATTCGATCAGTCCCGCCTCTTCCAGCTTCTTACCCAGAGAGGAGGCCGTCATGTTTTCCTCTACCGTGAACTGGACGACCTTGCCGGTGCCCGTGGCATCCTTGCCCTGCTGGGTAAAAATACCGTATCCCACATTGTAGTAGTGCTTCACCTGTCCCGCCATGAACAGGATCGCACCCGCGATGAGTGCATATATGAGTAGACTGGAAAGGGTATCAAATATGATCCCCAATGTGGTGCGTACTCTCTTCACTTGGCGCCTCCTATATTTTGTCGATGATCAGACCTCGATGATCATGGGAAGGATCATGGGCCTTCGCTGCGTCTTTTTCCAAAAGTAATCGCTGAGGTTGTCCCGCACGGCCGCTTTGATCTTGATGCGGTCTATGGTCTTGCGCTCCCGGCAGGCAAACAGGACGTCCTGTGCCACCGCGCTGGCGCCGTTCATCAGCTCTTCCGCTTCTTTGATATACACAAATCCCCTGGAGGTGATATCCGGCACCGAGACGACGCGGTCTGTGCCGGCCGCCATGGCGAACGCCACGATCACGATCCCGTCCTCCGCCAGGTGCTGTCTGTCCCTGAGCACGATGTTGCCGACGTCGCCGACGCCAAGGCCGTCCACAAGGATATTTCCGACCGGCACATCTCCCACGACTTCCGCCGAATCCGGCGTGACCTCCAGCACATTGCCCGACTGCAGGATGAAGATATGGTCCTCACTGATCCCGAGCTCTTTGACGAGCTTGGCCTGCGCCTTGAGATGCCGGTATTCGCCGTGCACGGGGATCGAGAACTTGGGCTGCACCAGCGTGTAGATCAGCTTGATGTCCTCCTGGCAGGGATGTCCCGATACGTGCACGTCCTGGAAGATGACGTCCGCCCCTTTGAGAAGGAGCTTGTTGATCACATTGGTCACCGCCTTCTCGTTTCCGGGAATGGGACTGGAGGAAAATATCACCGTATCTCCGCTGCTGATGGAGATCTTGCGGTGTATGTTCTCCGCCATGCGGCTGAGCGCCGCCATGCTCTCGCCCTGGCTTCCTGTGGTGATGATGACGGTCTGCTCCCCCGGATAATCCTTGAGGCGGTCGACATCGATCAGCGTGTTGTCCGGAATGTTGAGGCAGCCCAGCTTGGAGGCCGTATCGATGATATTGACCATGCTCCTGCCTTCCACCACGACCTTGCGCCCGTATTTGTAGGCGGAGTTGATGATCTGCTGCACCCGGTCCACATTGGACGCGAAGGTCGCGATGATGATCCTCGTGTCGCTGTGCTCCTGGAAGAGCTGGTCGATCGTCTTGCCGACGGTCCTCTCCGAAGGCGTAAAACCGGGCCGCTCCGCATTGGTGGAATCGCACAGGAGCGCAAGAACGCCCTTTCTGCCAAGCTCCGCAAATCTCTGCAGATCAATGGCGTCTCCGTATACCGGCGTATAGTCCACCTTGAAGTCGCCCGTGTGGATCAGGATGCCCACCGGCGTGTAGATGGCCAGCGCAGCGGCGTCCACAATGCTGTGATTGGTCTTAATAAACTCCACTCTGAAGCAGCCCAGGCTGATCGAGGCGCCGAACTTCACGACCTTGCGCTGCGTCGTCTCCATCATGCCGCGCTCCGTCAGCTTGTTTTCGATGATCCCCATGGTCAGGCGGGTGGCAAAGACCGGAACATTGATCTTCTGCAGCACGTAAGGCAGCGCGCCTATATGGTCCTCGTGCCCGTGGGTGATCACAAACCCCTTGACCTTATCGATGTTTTCTTCCAAATACGTGGTGTCCGGGATCACCAGATCGATCCCGAACATGTCGTCCTCCGGGAAGGCCAGCCCGCAGTCCACGATAATAATACTGTCTTCGTATTCGAAGGCAGTGATGTTCATACCGATCTGCTCCAGGCCTCCCAGCGGGATGATCCTGAGCGCAGACAGGTTCTGTTCTGTTTTTTTCTTCTTCAAATTTTATCCTCTTAATCCTTCTTATCTCACTTCTTATGCGGTCCGGTCACTCTTCGATCAGGATCCCCATCTCCTCCAGCTTGTCGCTGAAGAGCAGAAGCGCCGCGGAAAGCTCATTTTCGTCCTCCACGACAGCATAGAGACTCTCCTCCGCGTCCTCTTCCGCGTCATCTCTCAGGATCATGGCCATTCCGTCGCCTTCCTCCTGATCGGTCACCAGAAGATAATTCTTTCCGCCGAGCTTTGTCTCATCCAGTACATAAAACTCTTCTGTCTCACCGGTATCCGTTGAGACCAATCTGATACTATTCATGGTCGGCACCTTTCATTCTGCTGAGTTCTTCTCTGTGGTTTTCCATATATTCCTGCAGGATGATGCTGGCCGCGATCATATCCACATAGCGGCCCCGCTCTTCATGGGAGATCTCCATTTTATCCATAATCTCATAGGCCTCCACAGTCGTGAGTCTTTCGTCAGACATCACGATCGGCAGGCCTGTCCTCCGTTCCAGCTGTTCCCGGAACGCCATTGTGTTCAATACTCTCTCTCCCGCGGAGTCATCCATATTCAGAGGCAGTCCCAGAACGATCAGGCGGACATCCTGCTGCCCGCAGATCTCTTCGATCCTGGAGAGCGTCTTCCGGATCTTGCCTGCCCGGTCACGCCTGATGATCTCGACCGGCTGGGCGGTCATCAGAAGCTCGTCGCTCAGTGCCACTCCGCACGTCTTGGAGCCAAAATCCAGTCCCATGATCCTCATGGCGGATCACTTCTTTTTCCAGTGGTTGAATTCGATGTAATCGTTCATGATCTCTTCCACCAGTTCGTCGCGCTCCACTTTCATGATCAGGCTTCTGGCGCCCATGTAGTTGGTGATGTAGGTAGGATCC
>CACXGR010000319.1 GCA_902767235.1 uncultured Lachnospiraceae bacterium
GCGTCTATATTTTGGGCGATTCGGCCAAAAAAAAGAGCCCAGGCACCAATGGTGCTGGACTCTTTGATCATCCGCGGCTGTACGCGAAGCGAGTTTTTATCATATTAGTCGGATTCCTCCGGTTCTTTGCTCAGATCGAGCAGGTGCCTTGCGCACTCTGCATTGGTGATCAGGACATTGATCAGATCGCCTTTGATCGCGCCGAGAACGGAGGCGGCTTTCTTTTCGCCGTTCGCAATGCCTATTCTCACGGGAATGTTCTTCATTTCTTCGAGAGACATAGCGGCTACGCGCTCATTGAAGAATTTGAATTTTTCGGTGCTGCCGTCTTTGTCGAAGAACTGCAGGCCGATGTCGCCGACAGCGCCGCCGTCTGCCAGCATTCGCAGTTCCCTGGCAGTGACATAACCGGCTTTGAGAAGTGTGTGGTCGGCTCTCTCCGGGATCCCGAGGCCGAGAACGGCGACATTGATCTTTTTGAACTCATCAAGAATATAATTGATCGCTTTTTCCTGGAGAAAATAGTCCAGGACCATTTTATTGGAAAACACGGCAGGAGAGAGGAACTGGGTGTAAGTACCGCCGAATTTATCTGCGAATTTGCGCGCGATCTCGTTTCCCTGAACATCCTCGCCGTCCACGGTACTCTGGCTTATGCCTCCAACCATGGGAACGAACATCAGGTTCTGGTGCTTCTCGAAGGTTTTGTTGGTCATCACAACACTGTTGAGCGTCTGTCCCATGGTCACACCGATCTGATCCCCTTCTTTAAAAGAGTTGTGGAGATAATCGGCAGCCTGTCCAAAAAGATGGGCGGCGGATTCATCCTTGGTATCCAGGACGCTCTCTTCAACGATCACGACATCCTTGAGACCAAAGCGGTTCTCCAGATTCTTTTCAAGTTTGCCGTAATTGTAGGTGGCGGGATTGTGGAGCTCGATGGTCACGATCCCGCTCTCTCTTCCTTTCTGAAGCATACGAAGCACGGAGGATCTGGAAACGCCCAGATAGTCACCGATCTCTTTCTGATTCATATTGTCCTGATAGTAAAGGCTGCAGACTTTGTAGATCAGTCTCTCGTCATCAACAATTTTTTTCATTATTAACATACTCCCTGAACATTTGTGTATATTATGGATATTTTATAATAGGAATCGCAATATTACAATACATATGGAATAATGAATTAACAGTTAACCTGCCAAATGAAAAGAGGGAAAAATGACGATCACACAGCTGCTATATTTTGTCAGAGTTGCGGAAACGGGACACTTAACTGAAGCCGCGCGGGAACTCATGGTCGCGCAGCCGAGCCTTACACAGTCTTTGCAGAAGCTGGAAAGGGAACTTGATTTTCCGCTTTTCGAGAGAAAGGGGAGACACATCTCGCTCAGCAGAGAGGGGGAGGCGTTCTATCAGTACGCCCGCAAGGTGGTAGAAGACAGACAGCAGGCGGAAAAAGCAGCGAAGAATATACGTCAGGCAAACAAAGGCCTGATCCGATTCGCGCATACAGAACCGATGCCGTCAAACTTTATTCCGGTATTGATCGGCGGTTTTCTGGAGCACAAAGAGAATAAGAGCGTGCGGATCGAGGCGGATGTGGCGGGAACGGCCAAAATAGTCCGGGAACTGCGCGCGGATGAGATCGATTTCGGATTCTGCTCGGAGGCGGCAGAGCAGGCAGAGGATCTGAAAATGTATCCGCTTTTCACAATGCCTGTCATTCTGATCACAGCTTCAGGGGATCCTCTTACATTTAAAAAATGTATAGAACCGAAAGATCTCATCGACAGGCCTTGTATCTCCTACAGGACGAATTCACCGATGTATCGCCAGATCAAAGCCTTCTGGGAAGCGCAGGGGCTGGAGCCGGATGTGCGGTGCCGATCATCTGCCGTTCATATATCCGAACTGGTTGCCAGAGGACTGGGATGGGCTTTTGCAGTAAGAACCGATAAGAAGCCGGGAGAAAACATTGCGGTCCTGAATATGCCGGCGCTCAATATGGAGCGCACCATGTATCTGGCAATGAGGTCGGACAGAAAGCACGGACCGGCAGCCGAGAGGTTTATGGAATATGTGCTGGCCTACAGCTCACAATATAATAGTTAAATCCTATGAAAACTGCAAAAAAGTAATATTAGACACTATCAAGCTTCTCTTTATATAATGCGCATAGATAGAAAACAACAGATTTCAAAGGCGGGACAGGGAGCTGCCTTTGGGCATTTTAAAAGGGAAGGTATTGAAAATGGCAGTTTATAAAGAGAAGATTCAGCTACGCTCCCACGGGGGCACACCGACATTCATCGATATCACCGCGCAGGTCAAGGCGGCGATCGAACACAGCGGAATCGTAAACGGGATCGTCACAGTGATCTCGCCCCACACTACATGCGGCGTATTCTTCGAGGAATATGTCCATGACACGACGGAAGACGGAACAGAGTATCTTCAGGTAGATCTCAACAATGCCCTCTCCAAGATCCTGCCTGACCAGACGCAGATGCCTCCGGCCGAAGGCTATATGTATCCCGGAGAGCTGCACTATCAGGCGGTCGAGTCCTGGCCCGACGCGGCGGACTATCTCCCGGGCGGAGACAGAAGAGCGCTTCTCAACTGTGACGCGCACTTGAAAGCCACTCTGATCGGCTCGAGCGCAACTCTGGAAGTGGATCAGGGAAAACTGGCCGTGGGTTCGACAGGGTATGTGTACTTTGTGGATTTTGACCGCACCAGAGAGCGCGCCAGAAGATGCAGTATCGTGGTCATGGGTGAATAAAGAGACGAGGAGGCAGTCATGTTAGTAAATTCCAGGGAATTATTCAAAATAGCGCAGAGGGAACATTTCGCCATCCCCGGCGCCAATTTCGTAGATATGGAGAGCATTAAGTTCCATGTCGGAACAGCGCAGGAGCTGCAGCTTCCGCTGATCCTGGAGGTCGCGGAGAGCCATCTCGGAGACAATATCAGCTTGGAGGACGCGGTGCTGGTCGGCCGCAAGTACGCAGAGGAGGCATCTGTGCCGGTGGTGCTGCATCTCGACCACGGGGAGAGCTTTGAGACATGCAGGCGGGCGATCGATCTGGGATTCACATCCGTCATGATCGACGCCTCACAAAAGAGCTTCGAGGAGAATGCGGCGGTGACAAAGCGGGTCGTGGAGTACGCGCATGCACACGGCGTCGTCGTCGAGGCAGAGATCGGCCATGTGGCGAGCAATTTCAATGAAAATGACAGGGAGAGCCTGTATACAACGGCAGAGGAAGCCAAAGCTTTCACGGAGGCCTCGGGTTGTGATTCCCTGGCAATTTCGATCGGAACGGCGCACGGCGTTTATAAAGCAAAAGCGATTCCGGAAATCAGCTTCAAAGCGCTGTCTGAGATCCGCGCCGCAGTCGATACGCCGCTGGTCCTTCACGGCGGATCGGGATCCGGCGACGACAATCTCAGGCGCTGCGCCAGAGAAGGCATCTGCAAGGTAAATGTCTATACAGACCTCTATCTGGCAGCCATGGCAGCTGCCGCGCAGGCAAAGGCAGGAGATTATCTCGCTCTGCGAAATGCCTTAAAGAGAGGTATGTCAGATTGCCTGAAGCACTATTATTCCGTGTTTGAGACGAGGAGAATAAAATGAGCACATCGAAAAAGCCTTTTTTAATCGTGAATCCCAAATCCTACCTCTATGGACAGAAGAGCCTGGATCTTGCTATGGCAGCGGACAGGGTCGCGGTCGATACCGGACTGGAGATCTATTTTACCTGCCCTTATGCGGACATCCGGATGATCAGCGAAAAAACTGAGCACATAGTCGTATGTGCTCAGTCAATGGATCCCCTGACGCCCGGAAGGGGGATGGGACATATTCTGCCGGAGTCTTTATATGAAGCCGGCGCCCGGGCTGTATTTCTCAATCACGCGGAGAACCCCAAGACCGTGGCGCAGCTGGCGGCCTGCATCAGGCGCGCCAAAGAACTTGGAATGACTGCGATCGTATGCGCGGACAGCGTGGCAGAAGCCCGGGCTGTCGCGTGCCTGGATCCGGATATTGTGCTGGCAGAGCCCACAGATCTGATCGGGACCGGAAAAGTGGCGGACGACTCTTACACTACGGAAACAGTGAAGGCACTAAATGCCATCAATCCGGATGTGCTGGTCATGATCGCTTCCGGCGTCAGCACGGCGCAGGACTGCTATAACGTGATCAAACTCGGCGCGGACGGGACCGGCGCGACATCCGGTATCCTCAATGCACCGTCACCGTCTGTTCGCGTCAGAGAGATGGCGGAAGCGATCGTTAAAGCAGGAAAGGAGAGAGGGATCCTGTAAAGGCTCTCCCTCTAATACATGCCGATACTAAACGCAAATGCGATCAGTACAGCCAGCGGCCCTGTGATCATTCTGGAGAACAAAACAGCGGGCACACCCATTTCGACGGTCTCCGGCTCAGCCTCTCCAAGGCTCAGTCCCACCGGGACAAAATCGGCGCCCGCCTGACTGTCGATCGCAAACAGCGCGGGAAGCGCAAATTGAGGAGGGATCGCACCGGACGCGAACTGAGCGCCCAGGAGCGTTCCGACTACCTGTGCGATGACTGCGCCGGGCCCCAGGATCGGCGACAGGATCGGGAGAGAACAGATGACCGAGATGATCAGCATGCCGGGCAGTGTCCCGCAGATCGGGGAGATCGTTCTGGCAATAAGATCGCCGAGTCCGGTGGCAGTGATAATGCCGAGGAGCGTACTGGTGAAGGCCATGAAGGGAAAGACATTTTTCAGGACCATATCGATGGTCTCCCTGCCGGCCTGATAAAACTTGCTGACGACAAGTCCGACGCTCTGGCCAATCCGGACTACAATATTTTGTTTTTTACCTTCCCTTGACCGGCGGATCTCCTCCCCGGCCTGTTCCCCGGATCTTGGAATAATTTGGCTTTCCTCAGATGCTTCCGCATAAGTTTCGGAAGCACTTTCAATGGCAGGATCTTCAACGATCTCAATGTCTTTTTCTCTTACCGCCGACACATAAATATCCGGCGTCATGAAAGCGGCAAGAGGACCGGACTTTCCCACCGGCATGACGTTGACCGTGAAGATCCTCTTTTTGGGATAAATGCCGCAGCGGGCTGTGCCGCCGCAGTCCACTACCGCGATCAGAGTCTGCTCGGCAGGCAGCGACGTGGCGAATCCGTCGACAACCGTGGTGCCGGAGAGCTCGGCAAGCTTATGCGCGACCGGATGGATGCCTCCGGAAGTGAGGCACAAAATGGAGTGGCGTTCTTGAGTCGGCGTGACTGTGAGCGGCCCGCCCCAGCCGCCGTCTCCCGCATGGATTCGAATCGTTCTGTACATAGCCCGGCCTCCTATTCTTCATTGTCTTTGGCGCCGCGCTGTGTCATTGCCGTATAGACACGTTCAGTGACCAGCCCGCGGATCAGTATAACGGCCATACCTGCGACAAAATAGCGTACGGCCAGGTTTGTTGTGAGATACCCTGCTTTCTGAAGTCCGGCGGCGATGCCGGTGTACACGAAGAGCTCGCCGGGATTGGCGTGCGGAAAGAGGCCGGTCACCGGATGAAGGAAACTGACGCAGGCATCGTAGTAGGCCGGTTTGTATTTCTCGTCCACGAACTTCCCGAAGGAATAGCACATGGGATTGCCTAAGAATATGATGGCGAGTATGGGCAGCAGTGTATAGCGGAGCACCGCGTACTTTGTGATCTTTCTCGCGAAGCGCTCGACTCTGTCAGTCCCGATCAGCTTGATGACGGAATTTACAGCCGTCATGATGCAGACGACGGTGGGAATGATTCCGACGATCCACTCCATGAATATCTGGCCGCCGGTAGTGAACAGGCGCATGAAGTATTCGGCAAATTGTGTGATGATCTCCATATTACCTCCTGAATTCTTTTGACTTTTCTGAGTTATTTTTTCTTCTGCAGACGTTCTTGTTCTCTTGTCAGTTCACGGCCGGTCAGCCTGACCTCGAGAGCCTCCAAGGCCCTGACATATCCCCTGTATTGATGCAATTGCTTTTTCGTAAACTGCTCGGTCATCTCAAGGAATTCATATATACTGTATCCTTTCAATTCCTTTCCGGCGAAAGATGTGAGCGGATGGAATCTGGCCCACACGCTTATGCCGTCCAGGATCTCCGCGCCGGTAATGGTCCCGGCTCCGTCACAGGCGATGATCACAACGTGCCCGTCTAAGAATCTTCCCCGTTTCTGGCCGATCCCTATATTTCCGAGCTTGTGGCTGCGATGCACAGCGCGCCGGTAATCTCTGATCTGGAAATAGCCTCCGATCGATTGAATTACCAGCAGTGACATGAGTAACAACAAAAAGTATGAAATTGAGTTAACGCGCATAGAGCCCCTCCTGGTTTGATATTTTGTTTATA
>CACXGR010000320.1 GCA_902767235.1 uncultured Lachnospiraceae bacterium
AAGCTGATCGGCCTGCTCGGTCCCTCGGGCTGCGGCAAGAGCACGACGCTCAACATGATCTGCGGCCTGGAGAAGCCCACCTCCGGCAAGATCTTTTTCGGCGACGACGATGTTACCAATCTGCCTCCGGAGAACAGAGGCGTCGGCATGGTCTTTCAGAGCTACGCGCTCTACCCGCACCTGACGGTCCTTCAAAATATCATGTTCCCCATGGAGAATCTCAAGGGAAAGGACAAGATGACCAAAGAGGCCATGCGGGCCAGGGCGCAGGAGGCGGCGAAAATGGTGCAGATCGACCAGCTCCTGGAGAGAAAGCCCAGCGAGCTCTCGGGCGGCCAGCAGCAGCGTGTCGCCATCGCCAGAGCCCTGGTCAAGGTGCCCAGAGTCCTGCTCCTGGACGAGCCTCTGTCTAACCTGGATGCGCGCCTGAGGCTCCAGACGAGAGAGGAGATCCGCAGGATCCAGAGGGAGACCGGTGTCACCACTGTCTTTGTCACCCACGACCAGGAAGAGGCTATGAGCATCTCGGACCTGATCGTCGTCATGAATGCGGGCGTGGTCCAGCAGATCGCAAAGCCGCAGCTGGTCTATGAGGATCCCATCAATCTCTTTGTCGCCAAGTTCCTGGGCACACCTCCGATCAGTGTCTTTGAGGGCGAAGTGAAAGGCGGGACCGTCTATATCGGCGGCGATCCGATCATCAAGGCGGCGCCCGACAGCAGCTGGAAGGAAGGCGACCCCGACGCGGCGCCCGGCGTTGCCCTGAAAGACGGACCGGTCACGATCGGCATCCGCCCGGAGGGCTTTGACCCGGAGAAGGACGGAGAGCTCCACTGCGGCCTGACAGCTGTGGAAGTCATGGGCAGGGATACCAGCATCGTGGCCGCAAACGCAAATGCCGCAAACGGCTCTATCCGCACGATCGTCAGCACGGAGGAGCTGGCGGAGGTAAACGGAGATACGGTGAACTTCCGGATCAAACCGAGCAGGATCTATCTGTTTGACCAAAAGACCGGAGAACGTGTCCGCTGCAGGTTCGCTCCCCTTCGCTGAATAAGGAGGCTGACATGGATAAAAACAATGCCAAAGCCTGGCTGTACCTGCTCCCGGCGATGATCTTTCTGGGCGTCTTCATGATCTATCCTCTGTTTGACGTCGTTATCTATTCCGTGGAGGAAGGGTACAACTTCGCTTCCCAGACCTATTTTGGCATAGGTGATTACAACTTCGCCTATGTGCTGCGGGATACCTACTTCCTGCAGGCGCTCAAGAATACCTTCATACTGGTCATCATCACGGTCCCGCTCTCGACGGCGATCGCCCTGCTGATCTCGGTGGGACTCAACTCGATCACAAAGCTGCGGGACTTCTACCAGACGGTATTCTTCCTGCCTTACGTCACCAACACACTGGCCGTCGGCCTGGTCTTTATGATCCTTTTCAAGAAGACCCCCTATTCGGACGGCTTTGCAAACCTTCTGATCACAGCCGTGGGCGGCACGCCGGTGGATTTCATCGACGGTCCCTACTGGGCCAAGATGTTCGTCATGTGTTTCTATACGGTGTGGGTGGTCCTGCCGTTCAAAATATTGATCCTCACCAGCGCCCTGGCCAGCGTCAATCCCGACTACTACAAGGCGGCCAGGGTGGACGGCACCTCCAGACTGCGGATCTTTACAAGGATCACGCTGCCTATGATCTCGCCCATGATCTTCTACCTGGTGATCACCGGCTTTATCGGCGCCTTCAAGGCCTACAGCGATGTGGTCGCAATTTTCGGAACGGATCTGAACGCGGCGGGCATGAACACCATCGTGGGCTATGTCTATGACATGCTCTACGGCAACAGCGGCGGATACCCGTCCTTTGCGGCGGCAGCGGCCCTGATCCTGTTCGCGATCGTGCTGACCATTACCTGCATCAACCTGCTGATCAGCCAAAAGAACACACATTACGCGTAAAGGAGGGATCGGAATGAATACAAATACAGATTTCTCCATGATTGAAAAACAGTCGCAGAGAAACGAGAAGATCCGCAAAGTCATCACCTACATTCTTCTCACATTCTGGGCGGTGATCGTGCTGTTCCCTTTCTACTGGATGATCCTGACGTCGGTGAAGAGCTACAGCGCCTACAACTCGGAATACGTTCCGCAGCTCTATACGGCGTCACCGACCATGCAGAACTATTTTGGCGCGTTCACGGCGGTGCCTCTGGGCAGATACTTTCTGAACACGCTGATCTTCACCGTGGTCACGACCCTTCTGATGATGGTGGTCACCGTGCTGGCGGCCTTCGCCTTTGCCAGGCTCAAATTCCGGGGCAAGGACCTCCTGTTCACACTGTTTCTGTCCCTTATGATGATCCCCAACGAGCTGGTCATCATCACGAACTTCGTGACGATCACAAATGCGGGCATGCGCAACAGCTACATCGGTCTGATCCTGCCGTCCGTCACCTCGGTCTTCTACATCTACCTGCTCAAGGAGAACTTCGAGCAGATCCCCGAGGAGCTCTACAAAGCGGCCAAGGTGGACGGGACCTCCGATTTCAAGTATCTGTGGAAGGTCATGCTGCCGATCTGCCAGCCCACCATGGTGACCATTGCGATCCTCAAGGTCATCGAGTGCTGGAATTCCTATGTATGGCCCCGTCTGATCACGGATGACCAGGCCTACTTCCTGGTCTCCAACGGTATTCAGGAGATCCGCGAAAACGGCTTCGGACGCGAGAACATCCCGGCCATGATGGCCGCTGTCGTCGTCATCTCCGTGCCGCTGATCGTGCTGTTTCTGATCTTCCACAAGAAGATCATGGCAGGTGTCTCGAGAGGAGGTACCAAGGGATGAGAAGACTAAAGAGAGCGGCGGCGCTCTTCGCCGTCACGGCCCTTTCGGCATCGCTCCTGACCGGCTGTCACGGCTCCAAGGGAAGAGCGGCTTTTGCAGTGCCTGATCAGCTCGATGAGAGCCGAAAGATCGAACTCACCTTCTGGGCCAAAAACGACACCAACAAGACCCAGACCGCTATTTACGAGAAG
>CACXGR010000321.1 GCA_902767235.1 uncultured Lachnospiraceae bacterium
ATCGAACCGGTGATCACGCTCAGCCACTTTGAGATGCCCTACTACCTGACGCAGGCGTACGGCGGCTGGACCAACCGCAAGCTGGTCGATTTCTTTGTGCGCTACGCGCTGTGCGTCATGGAGCGCTACAAGGACAAGGTCAAGTACTGGATGACCTTCAACGAGATCAATAACCAGTCCAACACGGCTGTGGATATTTTCGGCTGGACCAATTCCGGTATCCGCTTCTCCGAGTACGAGGAGCCGAAGAAGGCGCTTTATCAGGCGGCCCACCATGAGATGGTGGCGTCAGCCATCGTCGTGAAAAAGGGTCATGAGATCAATCCCGACTTCAAGATCGGGTGCATGCTGGGCTTTGTGCCGTTCTATCCCTATTCCTGCGATCCGGAAGATATCATGCAGGCGGTAGAGGCCATGCACGAGAGATATGTCTTCTCCGACGTCATGTGCAGAGGCCACTATGGCGCTTACGCCTATAAGGAGTGGGAGAGAGAGGGAACCGCGCCGGTTATGGAAGAGGGAGACAGCGATATTTTGGCGCAGGGAACGGTGGACTATATCGGCTTCAGCTATTACATGACCAACACGGTAAAGGCCAAAACAGAGAAGACCGGGGAGATGATCGTGGGCGGCAACGCGCATTCCGTCAAGAACCCTTATGTGAAGGTCTCGGACTGGGGCTGGGCCATCGATCCTGTGGGTCTGCGCTATGCGCTGAATGCCCTATATGAGCGCTACGAAAAGCCTATGTTCATCGTGGAGAACGGTCTGGGCGCCTATGACAAGCTGGAGGCGGACAAGAGCTGCGACGACAGCTACCGGATCGACTATCTGCGGGCGCATATAGAGCAGATGAAGAAGGCTGTGGAATATGACGGTGTCGAGCTCATGGGCTACACGCCCTGGGGCTGCATCGATGTGGTATCCTTCACTACCGGAGAGCTGGCCAAGCGCTACGGATTCATTTATGTGGACCTGAACGACGACGGCAGCGGGTCCGGGGAGAGATATCGCAAGAAATCTTTTGACTGGTACAGGAATGTGATCGCGACCAACGGAGAAGTGCTTTAAGAGAGAGGATCAGGTTTGCGGCCATCGCAGATGCGGTGGCCGCTGTTTGTAAGAAAGGGGAAATATGATCGCCAAAAACCAAATCTGGAAACTGTACGGGACCGAGTATAAGGAGATGACCAAAGAGCTGCTCTCCAAGACGGATCTTGCGGGCCTGATCGGCAGCAAAAAGGCGAGGATCGCCATCAAACCGAATCTGGTGGTCATCTCTCCGGCTGAGTACGGAGCCACGACGCATCCCGAAGTAGTGGCAGGGATCATTGAGTATCTGCAGGGCAATCAGTTTGAGGATATAACGATCGTGGAGGGCTCCTGGGTCGGCGACCGGACTTCCGAAGCGTACGAGTACTGCGGCTACCGGGCGCTGTGCGAACAGTATGGCGTGCCTTTTGTAGACGGGCAGAAAGAAAAATGGCACAGTGTCGACTGCGCGGGCATGAAGCTGAATGTCATCGACGCGGTGGACAGAATGGACTTTCTGATCAATGTGCCGGTCCTCAAGGGACACTGCCAGACCAAAATGACCTGTGCCCTCAAGAACCTCAAGGGGCTTCTCCCCAACTCGGAGAAATCCCGCTTCCACCGCATGGGACTCCACAAGCCGATCGCCCATCTGCAGACGGCGATCCATCAGGACTTCATCGTGGTGGACCACATCTGCGGGGACCTGGACTTTGAGGAAGGGGGAAACCCGGTGGTGCGCAACTGCATTATGGCGGCGGCCGACCCGGTGCTGGTGGACAGCTATGCCTGCCGGCTCCTGCACTACACGCCGGACGATGTGCCCTACGTGCGGATGGCGCAGCAGCTGGGGGTCGGATCCACCGATCTCGACGCCGCGCAGATCATCGATCTCGGGGGCTTTCACGGATATGACGGCAAGGAGATGATGGAGGATCTCCCCAGAGAGCACAAGATCCTGGAGGTCTCCTACGCGGTCAACGAGGTGAATTCCTGCAGCGCCTGCTACGCAAATCTGACCGGCGCGCTGTGGAGACTCAAGGAGGAAGGGCTTCTCGAGAAGCTGGATACACCCATCGCTATCGGCCAGGGCATGCAGGGCAAGACCGGGAAGCTAGGCGTCGGCCGCTGTACAAAGGACTTCGATGTGTGCATCATGGGGTGTCCTCCCCGGGAAGACAAGATCTATGAGGAGCTGAAAAAATACATCCTGAGATGAGTCAAAGAGAAACCTGACGTCGGATTTTAACACGGAGACGGAACAGATGGCAAAGGTCAACAATCACAAATTAGCGCTCCTGTACATGATGCGGGAGCTTCTGCTTACCACGGACGAAGAGCATTCGCTCAACGCCACAGACCTGATCCGGGTGCTGGAAAAGTACAACTGCGAGGCGGACCGGAGGACCATCTACAGCAATATCGAGGTCCTGCAGGCTTTTGGCATCGATGTGATCAAAAAAGAGAACGGGCAGGGCTACTACGTCGGCTCCCGGGAGTTTGAACTGCCTGAGCTCAAGCTCCTGGTGGACGCCGTGCAGTCCTCCAAATTCATCACGCAGAAAAAATCGAGGGAACTGATCGGAAAGCTCATGCAGCTGACCAATGAGCAGAAAGCCAGGCAGCTCAACCGCTCGGTGTTCATCCGAAACCGCATGAAGACGGGCAACGAAATGGTCTATTACAACGTCGACACGCTGCATGAGGCGATGAACAATGACCGGCAGATCGAGTTTAAGTACGGGGAGTGGACCACCGGAAAGAAGCTGGCGGAGAGAAAGGGCGGGAGCAGGTATGTGGTGAGCCCGTGGGCCCTCACCTGGGACGACGAGAATTATTATCTGATCGCCTTCGACGAGGCGGCCGGCATCATCAAGCACTACCGGGTGGACAAGATGCTCCATATCAGCCTGACGGATCAGGAGAGGGCAGGACAGGAAGCCTTTCGGGATTTTGACCTGGCGGCCTTCTCCAGAAAAACCTTTGGAATGTTCGGCGGGCGCGACGAGGACGTGGTCCTTCGCTGCACCAACAACCTGGTGGGCGTCATCATCGACCGGTTCGGCAGGGAGGTCGCGGTCGTGCCGGAGGACGGCGAACACTTCCATGTGCGCGTCAAGGCGGCAGTGAGCCCGCAGTTCTACGGCTGGGTCACCGGCATCGGGGCCGGAATGGAGATCCTTTCGCCTGCACAGGTCCGCAGCGAATACAGAGAGTACCTCAAGGAAATACTGTCAAAATATTGAGAAAATACATGTGCGGAGCGGGC
>CACXGR010000322.1 GCA_902767235.1 uncultured Lachnospiraceae bacterium
GGGGGTGGCAAAGTGTATAAGGATGGCAAAGTTTGGATGGCACTGAACGACGCAAATGAGGAGGTCTGTCTTCTGCCCGGAAAGGCGAACCGGCACGGACTGGTGGCCGGCGCGACCGGTACCGGAAAGACGGTGACCTTACGTGTCATGGCGGAGGCTTTCAGCGATATGGGCGTTCCCGTATTCCTGGCGGATGTCAAGGGCGATCTGGCAGGCATGATGGCGCCCGGCACGGACAGCGAAGACATGCGCGCCCGCATCGAGAGATTCGGCCTTGACAAGTGCGGATTCTCCTACGAGGGATATCCGGTGACCTTCTGGGACATCTACGGCGAGAAGGGCATTCAGCTCCGCACGACGATCTCTGAGATGGGACCGCTCCTTCTTGCGAGAATTCTCAAGCTCAATGAGCTGCAGACAAATATTCTCTTCATCATTTTTAAGATCGCGGATGACAACGGCCTTCTTCTGATCGACACGAAGGACCTCAAAGCGATGCTGAACCATGTCAACGAGAATCACAAAGAGTATGAAGCGCTGTACGGAAAGATGAGTTCTGCTTCCATCGCAGCCATTCTCCGCGCCGTTGTGGCGCTGGAGATCGACGGGGGAGAGACTTTCTTCGGAGAGCCCGGCCTCAATATTTTCGACTGGCTGACGACGGAAAACGGCAAGGGAATGATCAATATTCTGGACAGCCAGAGTCTGGTCAACAACTCAAGGCTCTATTCCACTTTCCTTCTGTGGATGCTCTCGGAGCTCTTTGAGAAACTGCCGGAAGTGGGCGATCAGGACAAACCCAAGATGGTCTTCTTCTTTGACGAAGCCCACCTTCTGTTCAAAGACGCGCCCAAGGCTCTCATTGAGAAAATAGAGCAGGTTGTCAAACTGATTCGCTCCAAGGGCGTCGGCGTCTACTTCTGCACGCAGAATCCCAGAGATATTCCGGATGGCGTTTTGGCGCAGCTGAGCAATAGGATCCAGCATGCGCTGCGCGCATATACGCCGGCGGACCAGAAAGCGGTCCGCGCCGCAGCGGATTCTTTCCGCGAGAACCCCGCCTTCGATACATTCGATACGATCCTTGCCCTGGGCACCGGCGAAGCCGTGATCTCTTTCCTCGAGCCGGACGGGACACCCAGTATCGCGCAGAAGTGCCGCGTGCTTCCTCCCAGAAGCCGCATGGGCGCCGTGACGGATTACGAGAGAGACTCAAGGATCAAGGGAAGCCTCCTCTATGCTAAGTACGCACAGGCAGTAGACCCCGAGTCCGCATATGAGATCCTCAAGAGGATCGGACTGGAGAAAGCGGCGGAGGAAGAAAAACTCAGACGCGATGCTTTGGAAGCCAAAGCAGTTGCTGCCGAGGCCGCACGGAAGGCCAAGGAGGAAGCAGCGGCAGCTAAAGCGGCGCAGAGAGAAGCCGAAAAGGCGCAGAACGCCAAGAAGCGGGCAGCCAAGTCTGTGGGCAGCAGCGTGGCGGGAACCGTCGGCCGCGAAGTCGGAAAGACGGTGGGCGGGACCATCGGCGGCCAATTCGGAAAGACGCTGGGCGGAAACCTCGGGGCGAGCCTTGGAAGAGGAATCCTCAATACGCTCTTCGGACGCTGAGCATCCAAAGCGCGTCCTTATTTGAGAGCGGTGGAAAATCCGCCGTCACATTTTAATAAAAACACCTGAAAAAGAGCAGCACACCATAGGGTGTGCTGTTTTTTGATGCCGATCGGGGAAAATATTACAAAAATGTTTTGCACTTTCAAAGATCCGAAACTATAATCTCTCTATCGGCCGCGGATCCGGCATTGATCTTATGCCCCCGGCCGGCACACATCGGATCCTCTCTGTGATCCGATGCATGTCACGCGCACGATCTGCGCATATTACCCTGTTTTTTGTCTGCTCCCGGCGACGGGGGAAATACCAGACACGGTTCAGTAGATCTGTCCCGGCTCCTCTCTGCTCAGCCGGGCGCGGTCTTCCGGGACCGGGGATCTGTTGACATAGAGGAAGCAAAGACCGTATTAGTGAAGGAGTGTAAAATGCGCAGTAGAAAGAATCTGGTGATGAGAGCTGCCGCACTGCTCATGACCGTATTATTGGTCATGGCTCCGTGCGCGGCGGCAATGGGATCGGATGTCGGGAACGGACAAAGTGCTGAGACGAAGACCGGGACAGGATCTGCAGCCATGCAGGAAGCAGACACCGCCTCAACAGCGGGGGCGGAAGCGGCATCGGAAGAGGAACCTGCAAAAGAAGCGGAAGCGGCACCGGCAGCGAGCGGCGAGACCGCGGATGCAGCGGCGCCGGAAGAGGAACCCGGAAAGGAGCCGGAAGCGGCACCGGCAGCGGGCGGTGAGACCGCGGATACAGCGGCGCCGGATCAGGAAGCGGCTGAGGGTGGTGAGACGAAAGAAGCGGCAGCGCCGGCCTTGGATCCGCCGCAGAGCACCGGCGAGATCAAGGGATCTGAGGAAAAAGAGGCAGATGCGCAGACGGCGCCGGACAAAGCCAAGATCAGAAAAACGAAGGCCCAAAATGCGGTGGAGGAACCGGACTGGCTCAGCGGCGGCACCGGGAGCAAAAAAGAGATAACCGACAAGGTCGATGTCACATTCGGCACCGAAATCAGGACCTTGTACAGAGAATATGGAATGGGCAACTGGGCAACGGCGTCTTTTGATGTCGCCTGCAGCGGGATCCCGGACAGCCAGTACGCATTGTGCCTTGACCCGCTCAAGAACTCCGTGAACATAGAGGGGAAGCCTGCTGACCATGTGTATGAGTACAGCACGCCCATGCTGGTAAAGGCCATGTATTACGGCGTAGGGCCGGGAAACAGCGTGCTGGAGGAGATCATCGCCGAGGCCACAGGCTCGCGGGAGAACCTGGGCGAGATCTGCAATATCGTCACCCATGTTTCCCTCTCCCAGGTATTTGCTAAGCTCCATGAAGCGGATTCGGACATGGGCTCTGTCAAATCTTATTACGGAGACGGGCTGATCGCGACCTCCGATCTTCTGGTGGAACTGGTCGGCAGATTCGGCAGCCGGATCGCCGGCCTGCCGGTGCCGGACAATTACTACGTATATGTGGCAGCGCTGGACGACTCCAAAAAACAGGATTTCGGATTCGGCGCCTTTGCCATCCGCTTCCCGGAGGCGGAGATCCGGCTGAAAAAGAGCGCCAGTGAGAAGTCTGTGACAGAAATGAACCGATGCTATTCCCTGGCCGGAGCGGAATACGGCGTCTATACGGACGCGGCGTGCACACAGCTTGCGGGCACACTGCGCACCGGGGAGGACGGGACGACGGATACGATCAAGGTATCGGTCGGAGATACCTATTATATCAAAGAGCACACAGCGCCCGAAGGGTACTGCCTGGACCCTGAGATCTATGAGATCACGCCCTCGAATGATCAGGAAGTCTGTACACTGGAGATGGAGGAAGAGCCGGCTGTATCGAAAATATCCATCGAAATATGGAAAAAGAGCAGAGAGAGTGAGCCGGCGAACGCAGTGACACCGGAGGGAACGGAGTTCACGATCCGATATTTTGACGGATACTACGAGCCGGATGCGCTTCCCGATGAAGCGGCCAGAACATGGGTGATCAGAGTACGGAAAACGGAAAAGGGATATCTGGCCCGGATGTGCGAGGAGGACCGGGTATCCGGCGAATTCTATAAAATGGGCGGCGGCGCGGTGATCCCGCTGGGAACCATTGCGATCACGGAGTCAAAAGCTGCAGAGGGATTTGTCAACGACGGAGAATTCGGCGAGGGGATCCGCACCTTTGTCGGACAAGTCAGGATGAATGAGGAAAAAAACGCGGCGGAGATGATCGCGGTCTGCGGCAGACCGTCCCTTCAGGATCCGGAGACGCTGCGATTTGAAGTCGAAGACACACCGGTCTCAAGAAAGCCGGAGATCAGAACGACTGCGGCAGACAGAGATACGGGCACACACATGGGCGCACCGGACGGGACGATCACCATCGACGACACGGTTTCCTACAGGGATCTGAACCCGGGAGAGGACTATTGGATGAAAGGACGCCTGATCGACAGATCCACGCGGTCGGCGGTCACGGACAAAGACGGCAGAGAAGTGACGGCAGAAAAGCGCTTCACGGCAGCAGCTTCCGGCGCGGGCAGCGTTGTCATGACTTTTACTTTTGAAGCGGGAGAGAGCCTTGGGGGAAAGACGCTGGTCGTATATGAGACAGCCGTGGAGGCTTCGACGGGGATCACAGCGGCGCAGCACGAGAATCCGGAGGATGAAGCGCAGAGCATTCATTTCCCGGAAGGGAGTACGACGGCGCAGGACAACGAGACCGGCACGCATACCGCCTGTCCCGATGAAAAAGTAGTGATCCGGGATACCATCGTCTACAAAAATCTCCTGCCCGGGCGGCGCTTCAAAGTCGAAGGCGTACTCGTGGACGCCGAAACGGGAGAGCCGGTGATCGCAGACGGGCAAAAGGTCATGTCCGCCAAAGAATTCACGCCCCGGGAGGAGAGCGGAAGCGTCACGGTGACCTTTGAGTTCAACGGGACAGCGCTGGCGGGGAGGCGCACAGTGGTGTTCGAGAAGGTAAAGCTCGGCGATATCCCCGTGATCGTGCACGAAGATCTGACGGACGAGGGACAGAGCATAGTATTCCCGTCTGTCGGGACAAGGGCGGAGGATCCCGCAGACGGGGACAGGACCCTGCGCACCGGGAAGGACGTGAAGGTGAAGGATACCGTTCGCTTTACAAATCTGACGCCGGGCAGGGAATACATCCTCAAAGGCACCCTGATGGACAAAAAGACAGGAGGCCCCCTGAGGGTCAGCGGCGATATCGTTACGGGTGAAAAGACTTTTGTGCCGGATCAGCCGGACGGAAGGGCGCAGCTGGAGATCCGCCTCGATGCTTCGGCGCTCCAAAACAGGGACCTTGTCTTCTTTGAGGACCTCTTTGAAGTCAATCCCAAGACCGGCCGGAGCGTGAAGATCGGCAGTCACAGAGACCTCAATGATTCCGACCAGACGCTTCATTTTACGGAGGACGGCAGGCCGGACCGCTCCGCAGATACGGGAGACGGGAGCGATCCCGGCACGGTCATGGCGGCCATCTTCCTGAGCGCAGTCCTTTTGGCGGCAGCGGCGCTGAGCGGCAAGGAAAAAGAAGAGTGACCGGTCCGCAGCGGCTTTGATCCGGAACAGGGAAAATCCGGAAGCGTATTTCATCAAAAAAACGAAAAAAAGGGAAGATCCGGGCCAAGACTTGGCAAACTTCATAATATACTTCTTGTAAACAGGTGAAATAATTGCTAAAATATACAAGACTGTTTGTTTGTGTCAGATGACAAGGCACAGCAAATACTCTAATTTATGGTATAGTGGAGGTCTGGAAATGAAAGTTTATACAACCGATAAGATCAGAAATGTCGTTCTTCTTGGCCACGGCGGTGCAGGAAAGACAACACTGGCAGAAGCGATGTGCTATCTTGCCGGGCTGACTTCAAGGGTAGGCCGCGTGGAAGACGGTAATACTGTCAGCGATTTTACCAAGGAGGAGCAGAAGAGAGGATTCTCGATCAAGACTTCTGTCATCCCCGTCGAGTGGCAGGACTGCAAGATTAATATTCTGGACACTCCCGGATACTTTGACTTCGTAGGTGAAGTCGAAGAGGCGATCAGCGTAGCTGACGCAGCCATCATCGTTATTTCCGGCAAGGCCGGCGTCGAGGTAGGCACGGAGAGAGCATGGGATCTGTGCGAGAAGTACAACATCCCCAGAATGTTCTATGTATCCGATATGGATATCGACAACGTTTCCTACCGCACCGTGGTTGAAAAGCTCTCTGAGATGTATGGCAAGAAGATCGCTCCCTTCAACTTCCCCTTCCGTGTGGACGAGAAGTTTGCGGGATATGTCAATGTCATTGCAGAGAAGGCATATGAGTGGAAAGATAAGGATGCCATTGAGTGCGCAGTTCCGGATTACAGCGAAGAGTATCTGGAGAACTACCGCGACACACTGATGGAGACTGTGGCGGAGACCAGCGAGGAGTTCATGGAGCGCTATTTTGAGGGCGACGTATTCTCCGAGGCAGAGATCAGATCCGCAGTCAGATCCCAGGTTCTGGACGGCTCGATCGTACCGGTCGAGATGGGCGCGAGCACGATCTGCCGCGGCGTCTACACGCTGATGGACGATATCGTCAAGTACATGCCCAGCCCTGAGCACCGCTCTGTGAACGGCATCAACCTCAAGACAAATGAGATCTTCGAAGCCAACTTCGATTTCTCCAAGCCCAAGAGCGCTTACATCTTCAAGACGATCGTAGATCCTTTCATCGGAAGATATTCCCTGATCAAGGTCCGCTCCGGCGTCTTTAAGACAGATGATGTCGTTTATGACAGCTCTCTTGAGACGGAGATGAAGCTCGGCAAGCTCTACATCATGCAGGGCAACAAGACCTCTGAGATCCCGGAGCTGCACGCAGGCGATCTGGGCGCAGTTGCCAAACTCGGCGACGCCAAGACCGGAGACACGCTCTCCACAAAGGCTACACCGATCCAGTACGGCAAGATGGAGATCTCCACACCTTACACCTACATCCGGTATAAGGCTAAGAATAAGAACGACGTGGATAAGATCGCACAGGCTATGGCCAAGATCTCCTCCGAGGATCCCACCTTCAAGATGGTGAACGACGCAGACAACAAGCAGACACTGATGTACGGTATCGGCGACATGCAGCTTGAAGTCGTCAAGAGCATGCTCAAGAACGAGTACAAGGTGGAAATTGACACAATGGCTCCGAAGGTGGCTTACAGAGAGACCATCCGCAAGATGTCAGACGTGGAATACAAGTATAAGAAGCAGTCCGGCGGACACGGCCAGTACGGTCACGTCAAGATGAAATACAGCCCTCTGGGAGACCAGACCAAAGCTTACGAGTTCAGCGACGAGGTCGTCGGCGGCAGCGTTCCCAAGAACTACTTCCCCGCCGTTGAGAAGGGTATCATCGATTCCGTACAGAGAGGACCTCTGGCAGGTTATCCCGTTGTCGGCGTCAACTGCGTGCTTTACGACGGATCCTACCACCCGGTAGACTCTTCGGAAATGGCGTTCAAGACCGCTTCCGTCCAGGCCTTCAAGAAGGGCTTCATGGAAGCCAGCCCTGTTCTGCTTGAGCCCATCGTCAGCCTCAAGGTCACGATCCCGGATGCATACACCGGCGACGTGATGGGTGACCTCAACAAGAGACGCGGCAGAGTGCTGGGCATGAACCCCATCGGCGGCGGCAAGCAGGTCGTTGAGGCGGAAGTTCCTCAGTCCGAGCTGTTTGATTACTGCACCGTCCTTCGCTCCATGACCGGCGGACGCGGCGATTACGAGTATGAGTTCGCAAGATATGAGCAGGCACCCGCTGATATCCAGAACAAGGAAGTCGAAGCCAGAGCAGCACAGCTCGCCGAGGGCACAGACGACTGATCCTGACCGGCCAGGCCCTTTCAGGACCATCCGGATCATATGACAGACACAGAGTCGGGGTATATCGCAAGGATATATCCCGACTTTTTCGCGGTAAAACGTCAGAATCATAAAGTATGAGGTTTGACAAAGCGATAGTGCGGGGATTAGAATGTACAAGATGTTATCCTGCCTGTAAAAGGAGCACATCCTGAATCGATCATTATTTAAAGGAGCTGCATTTCATGAAATACGATTTTAAGAAGATTGAACCCAAGTGGCAGAAGA
>CACXGR010000323.1 GCA_902767235.1 uncultured Lachnospiraceae bacterium
CCCTTCAAGGTGGGGGACTATGTGAGCACCACCTACGGGGACGGGACCGTAAGATCGATCGGGCTGGTGTACACGACGATGGTCACGCCCGACAACCGCGTTCTGACGGTGCCCAACGGCACGCTCTCCAACTCGGCGGTGTTCGATTTTTCGGCTATGGAAGTGCGGCGCCTGGACATCTCGGCGGGGATCAGCTATAGCGCGGACCTTCTCAGAGCCAAGCAGATCATGGAGCAGGTCTACCGGGACTGCCCCTCTGTCAACGCAGAGCGGGGCATCGATGTGCACGTCATGAGCCTGGCGGACAGCGCGGTCGTGCTCGAAGCCTACGGCTGGGTGCCCTGCGCGGACTACCTCAAAGCCAAGTGGTCGATCACGGAGCAGATCAAACTGCGCTTCGACGCCGAGGGCATCGGCATCCCCTTCCCGCAGATGGATGTGCACCTGGATCCGCCCGCCAAAAGGCCGGAAACAGCAGAAAAGGCGTCAAAATAGCGCCTAATTCTAAATATTTTCTAAAATAATATTAAGAAAATCCAAAATCCGACATTTTTAAAATCTGCATGTTAAAATAGCAATGTTTTGACGAAGAAATGTAAACAATCGGATTTTGGAGGATTGCATGAAGAAACGGGTACTTTCCCTTTGTCTGTCTTTGACGATCATGATGACGGCCGGCGGCGTGAGCGGTCTGGCGGTCAGCGCATCTGAGGTGGCCGGAGAAGGGTCATCCACAGGCGCGATGGAGGAGACAGAGTATTCGGATCCGTCAGAAGAGGAGGACGGATACGCGGAAGAAGGAGAGACAACGTCTGAGATTGCGGTTCCGGAAGATGTGATGCTGACGCCGGCGGAAGCGGCTGCATTGAGTGATAATACAGCGGCGGACACCGCTGATACGGCAGCGGCGGCAGAGGAGATTCCCACCGATGCGGCGGGTCAGGTGATCGCACCGGAGACCGCAGAGGCGATCGACAACGCGGATGTGGGCGCGACTGCTCTGCAGCAGACCGCCCGGGACGAAGCCAGCAGCGTGGCCAACGGAGCCGAAGAAGCTATGCAGGCACCGGAGAGCGCGGACGCTGAAATGAACAAAAGCACCATCGGCGCCGCTTTTGACAGCGCATATGAGTTTGTCAAAGAAGACGCCATCGTATATCTCACAGAAGCGGCATCCGTCAAGGCAGAGCCCTCGGATGACGCGGAGGACATCGCAAATCTGGAAAAATATTCCTCGGTCCACCTCACCGGCAGCAGCGACGCCAAGTACTGGGAAGTCACGGTCGGCGGCAGGATCGGGTATCTGGACAGCGCCGTCATCGCCTGGGAGAATTCTGAAGTAGAAGATCTCAAGGAGGACGACATCCGCAAGGAGGAGACGGAAGCCCAGAGCAGGCAGGATCAGGAAGATATCATCGTAGAGAAGACCAGCGAAGCCAGAGAGGAATGGGCAGAGGCCATCAAAGACGGCCGCAGAGAAGAACTCGCCAATCAGACCCGAAGCCTTAACTGGAGCGGCGCCGTGCTCAGCCGCGGCAACGGTTCCGTCTACGGACCTTCCGGCAAGGAGACTTACTACAACCTCAACATGAGCGGCTGTGTCAGAAACATGAACCGCAGAGGCTACTACTATGACGTATGGGTCCGCAACGACGGCTGCAAGATGTTCGGAGACTACATCATGTGCGCAGCCAACCTGGGCGTACATCCCTTCGGCTCACTGGTAGAGTGCAGCCTCGGGACCTGCATCGTCGTGGATACCGGCGGCTTCGCAGCCGGCAACCCCAACCAGCTCGACATCGCCGTGACCTGGTGATGGCGGCATGAAACGCCGGCTTCGGCGACCGTGAAGACGCGGTAATACAGAAACAGTCGACAGGCTGCGGAAGAACTCTCTTCTGCAGCCTGCCTTATGCTTTGGCGGGGGCACGGCGGGTGCCGGCCGGGCGCAGCATGGCGGGGGATCAATTACTATGGAAAAGATCAGAGATATGGTCCGGCGCCACAGCCTTAAGCGCGGCAGCCCGGAAGTACTAAGCAGAAGCGGGCACACGGGCGCCAGGTTCTATGATGGAAATGAGGCCGGATACACAACAGGCCGGTTCGCCAAGCTGGACCGGAACTACCGGCGTCACTGCGGCCCCACAGCGATCCTGAACCTCATCTATACGCTGGCCTCCGTGGAAGGGATACCGGTCAAAGAAGCGCCGGAAGCTGTATTTTGCCACATTGCCCGGATCGGCGGCAGAAGACTGATCTATCTGAACGCCGACTTTATGAAGCGCTTTGGCGGGACGTCCGATTTTCTGGCGCCGGTGTTCATCCGATCGGCCCTGAAGGCTTACGGGATCACCGGCTACAAAGTGCGCGGCCCCTTCCCTGCGACCGCAAAGCGCATCTGCGCGGAGCTGGACAAAGGCGCCGTGCTGTACCTGGAAGTGCACGGGCATCCGGTCTACGGCAGCCATCACATGCTGTGCTACGGCTACGACCTGGCGGACGGGCGGCTGATGCTGCGCGTCGCGGACGGCTGGATCAACAAGATCCACGAGCTGCCGGCGGGCGAGGAGCTGTTTGCCTTCTGCACGTCGATCGTGCGTCGGTGACCGAGCGCCCGGTTTTCTGTCCGAAATATTACGCGGCGGGAAAATATTTAAAAAACTTTACAAATTGTTACAAAAATGTTATGATATGAATCAGTTAGAAAGTAACTGGTAACCGGAGGGAATGTAACATGATGTATACAGAACTCTATAGTTTCGAGGGGACTGCCGCGACAGACGCCAAGAAGACAGCATACATTCTGGAGAAGG
>CACXGR010000324.1 GCA_902767235.1 uncultured Lachnospiraceae bacterium
AAACTGGTCATATAAAAAAATACAGTATTGATACTGTTAATATGCTCAGATACCGCTATACTGTTTGTAAACAAGGAAACCAAATGATCAATAAGAAGAGGTGAACGTTATGAACAGTGTGAACACAGCGGCTGCGATCAGCAGTTCCAAAGAAGACAGCCTGAGAAAGCTTGTGTTTGCGGGAATATTTGCGGCATTGACATACATCGTGTTTACATTCCTGTCTATCCCGATCCCGACGATCGCAGGCGACAAGGTCACCGTGCATCTGGGCAACGCATTCTGCGTTCTCGGCGCGCTGATCCTGGGGAGCGCCTACGGCGGAGTCGGCGGAGCACTCGGCCTGACGATCGCGGATCTCATGGATCCCGTCTATATCGTCCAGGCGCCGATCACTTTTGTGATCAAGCTCCTGATGGGCGTCATCGTCGGCGTGATCGCCCACAAAATGGGGCATATCTCGACAGAGAAAAATCTTGCCAAAGTTTTCCGCTGGACGGTCGCCGCAGTGGTCGCGGGACTCCTCTTCAATGCAGTCTTTGATCCCACGATCCGCTATTTTTACAAGATCCTGATCCTGGGCAAGCCTGCCGCGGAAGTCACCTTCGCCATCAACATTGGCGTGACCGCGATCAATTCCGTGGTGTCGGCCTTCGTCGCGACCGGACTCTATATGGCGCTGCGTGCGCCGCTCAAGAAGACAGGGCTGTTCTTCTATTTCTGAGGTTTAAGTGAATAAGAAGTGTTGAAAAAAGGACCGTCGCTCAGCGCGACGGTCCTTTTTAAATATGCTTCAAAATAGAAACCCCTCAGCTCTGGATTCCCTGCGTCTTCTCTCCGACTTCGTCCAGAAGGCGGAGCTTGGTGTCATAGAGCTTTCTGGAGAGGTCGACATAGACCTGATGAGGGTTGACGAGACGTCTGGACTCCTCCCAGAGGGTGTCCTGCTCGGCGAGACATTGTTTGCGGATGTCCATAGTCTTGGGGGAGGTGTAGACACACTCGCCGTCCTTGAACAGAGGGATCATCAGCTCGCGCAGCTCGAATTCGCCCGCTTCGAGGCGGGTCTTCTTCCAGGGCTCTGCGGGATCGAAGAGCACCAAGGGACGCTCATCGGTGAAGGTCTCTTCCTCGAGGCAGATCAGGTCGGCGATGATCTTGTGGCTGGCCTTCTCATAGATGCGGAAGATTTTCTTGTTGCCGGGGTTCGTGACCTTCTCGGTGTTCTCGGAGAGCTTGATCTTGGGCTCAAAAGAGCCGTCGGGATTCTGGATCGCAGCCAGCTTGTAGACGCCTCCGAAGGACGGGTTGTCTTTGGCGGTGATCAGGTGTGTGCCGACGCCCCAGGAAGTGATGGTCGCGCCCTGGTTCTTCAAGGAGTCGATCAGGTGCTCGTCCAGATCGTTGGAGGCGGAGATGATGGCATCCGGGAAGCCGGCCTCGTCGAGCATCTTGCGTGCCTTCTTGGACAGGTAGGCGAGGTCGCCGCTGTCAAGGCGGATGCCGTAGCCCTTGCCCAGCGTGCCCTTGTCGCGCAGGTACTGGAAGGTCTTGATGGCATTGGGAACGCCGGATTTGAGGGTGTCGTAGGTGTCTGCGAGAAGGATGCAGGCATTCGGATACAGATCGCCGTAAGTCTTGAAGGCGGTCAGCTCGTCCGGGAAGCTCATGATCCAGCTGTGCGCATGCGTGCCCTTTACGGGAACGTCAAACAGCTGCCCGCACAGTACGTTGGAGGTCCCGACACAGCCGGCGATGACGGCAGCGCGTGCGCCGTAGGTGCCTGCGTCGGGGCCCTGTGCACGGCGAAGACCGAATTCCATGATTCCGTCGCCGCGGGCCGCGTAGCAGATCCTGGCCGCCTTGGTGGCGATCAGACTCTGGTGGTTGATGATGTTGAGGATGGCTGTTTCCACAAGCTGCGCCTGCATGATGGGGGCGATGACTTTGACCATGGGCTCCCTGGGGAACATGAGAGAACCTTCGGGAATCGCATATACACTTCCCGTGAAGCGGAAATCGGCGAGATAGGCGAGGAAGTCCTCGTCGAAGATGCCGATGCCGCGAAGATAATTGATATCCTGTTCGCTGAAGTGGAGTTCCTTGATGTATTTTACCAGCTGTTCGATGCCGCACATGATCGAGTAGCCGCCGCCGAAGGGATTGTTGCGGAAGAAGGCGTCAAAGATAACGGTCTTGTTCTCTTCCTTATTCTTAAAGTATCCCTGCATCATGGTCAGCTCATAGAGATCTGTGAGCAGTGTCAGGTTTTGTCTGTCCATATTCTTTCCTCCTGGAGACACTAACGGGTGTTGCGGTGATGTCACGCCGAAAGCCGCACACTGCGGTCCCCGAAAGGGATCAGAGCAGCATATAGCCCGAGGTGTCATGACAGCACTGTCTGCACTGATGATACTACGAAACGGATCGTTCTGCAAATAATTCGGATATTTTTATAATATAACGGGCGGACTTATTAAGCATATTGACGATACGCCCGCCTGTTCAGAGGGAAGGCGTAAACGGAATACTGCCCATTAGTACAAGAGAAGATGCCTATTTGCGACAAAATAGACAAAAAGAGCGGCTCTCTGCAAACTTTTACGTATTTGTGACAAAAAGGGAAGCGGTCCTTGACAGTATTTTATCACTGACGTTATAATCTCTAGGTTAATGTGGAGAAAGTGCAGGATTCTGTGTTTCATCCATCCTATACAAGCTGACGAGAAAGGCG
>CACXGR010000325.1 GCA_902767235.1 uncultured Lachnospiraceae bacterium
TTAAGGTCAAATAATCGTTCCAAATCTATACAGTTGTACAACTTAATAGATGAGCGGCAGAGGATACAAACCTCTGCCGCATTTTGTTTGCGCGCCATGGGATCCGGGCCCCGGTCTGCCCGGCAGAAAAATGAAACTATGAAAGGACATGGTTTATAAGGTATAATAAGGCTTATATCGAAACAGTGTGTTTGAATGGCTTACATTAGAGAAGACAGAAAGGAATGGACTATGAGCAGGAAGATTCTCGCATGGATCCTTACAGGTATCATCAGTGTCCTCCTGATTGGCGGATGTTCTGCCGGAACGGGTGGACAGAACGGAACGGATACGGATACGGAACAGACCAATGAAGAAGCCGCAGCAGACGCGCTGCCTTCCGAGATCAGAGTCGGGATCGCATGTGCCGGGGCGGATGAGGAATATCCGTCTGCCTTTATCAATAAGATCAAGGAATATTTTGTCGCAGCGGGAGTGGCTGAGGGCCGGATCACGCAGAAGCGCGGAGCGGCTGAAGAGATCGCCGGTTTTGCAAGAGAGCTGATCGGAAGCGGCTGCAGCGTGCTGGTCATCGGGAATGCGGATCCCAAAGATGTGCCGGGGATCACGGATGCGGCTGACGAGGCCGGCGCTGTGGTGCTGTATTTTGGCACCGATCCGGGAGAAGCGGAAACCGCGCGCTGGGAGGAAAAAAAACTGAGAGCTTCCTATGCGGGCAGCACATACGCGGAGGCTTCGTCTAAGCGGGCGGATGTCCTGGAGACAGCCGGTATCGAAGAGATCGACCAAAGCGGCGATGAAGAGATCGGCGTCCTTGTACTGGGATCCGGAGGAGAGGAGCCGGGCGACGCCGTCAATCAGGAGACGCTTCGAATTCTCGGGGAGCGCGGCCTGCCGGTCCGCATGCTTGAGGAAGAGGCGGACGAGAGCGGCGAGGAGACGGATACAGCCGAGGAGGCGGACGAGAGCGGCGAGGAGACGGATACGGCCGAGGAGGCGAACGCCGCAGAAGAAGACCCCGCTTCCAACCGCAGGAATGAGACCCGGGAAGAAGTGATCCGCTGTATGGAAGAGTACGGAAAGGAACTGGAGGTCATTTTGTGCAGCGACGATATACAGGCCCTCGGAGCGCTCGATGCGGTGCGCGATGAGAAGAAGCTGGTCGGTCACGATGTGATGATCTTCGGATTTGACTGCAGCAGTGAGAGCCTGCGGGAAGCGGCGTCCGGCAGTATCGTCAACACTTTTTTCCGCGACTTTATGGAACAGTCCAAGACGCTGTCCGAGACTGCGCTCGCGCTGCTCAGAGGTGACAGCGCCAAGGTTCGCAGCAGCTGCGAGTATGTGAGTGTGACAGTGGACAACGCGCAGGAGATCCTGGATATCACGCTGAAGTCGCTGGATGCCGGTCAGAAGGACGAGGAAGATGAGGAGAGCAGCGAGGACGGCGAAACCGGAGATGCCTCTGAAGAGAATGAGACGGAAGGCGAAGACACAGAATAGGTAAACACGGGGGAATAAAACATGGATTTCCAGAAGTTCTATATGGGAGACGTCTATGATGCATACGACTATCTCGGCGCGCATGCCGATCAAAACGGCGTCGTCTTCCGGACATTTGCGCCGCAGGCTGAAAAGGTCACGATCATCGGAGAGTTCAATAACTGGCAGGAAGAGGAGCTGATTCAGTCAGAGCGCGCTGAATTCTATGAGATCCGGGTCGAAGGCGCGCGCGAAGGCCAGATGTACAAGTATGTGATCTACGGAAAGAATGGAAGAGTAGAGCACTGTGACCCTTACGGCTTCGGAATGGAGCTGCGGCCTGCTTTCGCCTCCATCGTGAGGAACCTGGGAAACTACAGGTTCACAGACGGGAAATGGATGAGGGAGAGGACCCGGAATTTCGACAAACCGCTCAGCATCTATGAGCTGCACCTGGGGTCCTGGAAGAGAAAGGATGCGGACCGGCAGGACGATCCGGACAGAAAGATCGAAGAGGGCTGGTATCGGTATGATGAGATCGCGGAGGACCTCATCGCTTATATCAAAGAGAACCACTACACGCATGTGGAGTTCATGCCGCTCTCCGAACATCCCTTTGACGGGAGCTGGGGATATCAGAATACGGGATTTTTTGCACCCACATCCAGATACGGAACGGCCGCGCAGCTGCAGAAACTGATCGACAAACTGCACAATGCGGGGATCGGCGCCATCATCGATTTTGTGCCGGCGCACTTTGCCAACGACTACTACGCCCTCAAAAATTATGACGGCTCGGTGCTCTACGAGTATCCTGCCTCCGATGTATCCGACAGCGAGTGGGGGACCTGCAACTTCCTCTATTCACGCAGAGAAGTGGCGAGTTTTATGCAGTCGGCCGCCAATTACTGGCTCAGTGTTTACCATTTTGACGGCCTGAGGATGGACGCGGTCAGCCGCCTGATCTACTGGATGGGGGATGAGAACCGCGGTGTCAATGAATTCAATGTGAACTTCCTGAGGAAAATGAACGCGGGCCTTCATCGGCTTCACCCGACGGCCATGCTGATCGCAGAGGACTCCACCTCCTATCCGGGCTGTACCAAACCCGCGGATCAGGGCGGACTGGATTTTGACTATAAATGGGACCTGGGATGGATGAACGATACGCTGGACTATTTCATGAAGCAGTCCGGCGAGAGAGTGCATTTTGCACAGAGACTGACCTTCTCCATGTTCTATTTTTACAACGAGAGGCATCTTCTTCCCCTCTCCCACGACGAAGTCGTCCACGGCAAAAAGACCGTCATCGATAAGATCTTCGGCTCGTATGAGATGAAATTTCCCCAGTGCAGGGCACTGTACATCTATATGGCGGTGCACCCGGGCAAGAAGCTGAACTTTATGGGAAATGAGATCGCGATGATCAGAGAGTGGGATGAGACAAAAGAGCCGGATTATTTTCTGCTCAAATACCCGCTGCATGACAGCTTCCATCATTTTATCATGGACCTGAACAAGATCTATGAAGAGACGCCCGCACTGTACGAGAGAGACTATGATCCCGAGGGATTTTCATGGATCGCGATCAACGACATGATGAACAATGTCTACGGGATCCGCAGGAACGGAAAGGATTCTGCGGTGGCAGCATTCTTCAACTTCTCCGACATGCCGCACAAGTATGTCTACACCCCCAAAGAAGATGAGACGCTCACGATCCTGATCCACTCCGACTGGGACTGCTACAGCGGCAGCATTCCCAGGCCGGGGCGCGCAGGGGGGATCAAAGCCAGGGGCATCGGCGGCGCCAGCATCGAGCTGCCCGCATTCTCAGCGGTGATCTACAGGATCCGCAAGGGAATCTGAGCAAGAAAAAAAGGCTGCGGCAGCCGCAGCCTTTTATCTTTTGACTCATTCCGGCCATTAATCGGTCATCACGGGCACACACACGACGACATACCGGGCGTTGTCGTACTCGTAGGCACAGGTGGAGAGAGCGACGATGCCGTTGATATCCTCCGGCACGGTGTCCGGCTCGAAATTGGACTTTGAAGCGGCAAAAGAGAGATAATGGTTCAGTTCATCCCGGCTGCTGAAGATCGTGTAGATCTCCGCTTCCGCATCGCCCACATATCCGGCGATCAAATCCAGCCTGTAGATGTGATCCGGCGTCAGATACCACATATACTTGTGCTCGTCGTAGAACTCCTGCTTGGTGTACTGATGCAGAGAGGCGAACATGGATCCGTTCTTCATGTGGTGGCCGTAAATGATCGTGTTGAAATCGGACAGATCAGGCGCGTTGCGGAAATCCATGAAGATACTGCCGGCGGAATTGTACGCGCCGTTGATCATGGTGTGCAGATACTCTTCATTGCTGTCTCCCCGCATGACGGGATAATTGATCTGGGTGTTCTCGCTGTAGATCCATCCGACGACATCGGAGTTCTCTGCCAAAAGGCTCTCAAAGTCGACCGTGATCGGGCATACTGTGGGCGGACCTTCAACTTTTTCTTCCGCGGGCTTTTCCGGTCTGACATATTTGGAAGCAGTGGACTCATACTGCTGCTCACCGACATGGTATTCATGGAAAATGTTCCAGAGACGGTAGCCGCTCACCGCAATGATGGCGGTAAAAACGATGATGAGGATATTGGAAATCGTTCTTCTCATTGTAACCTCCCGAGACGGCAGCCGCGATGCGGCCGCTTCTTTTCATAAAGTATAGTTTGCTTTGAAAAAATCTACAAGCCAAAAGGCGGATCACGCTGAAGGAAAAAAGTACTTGACAGAAATGACTTCATGACGCACTATGCTATAATTAATGAATTGACCATTCAAACAGCCGGAGACGGCAGTGAAATACACAATGAACAGAGGAAATCAGAAATGAAGATCAGACTGGATGATGTGATGCAGTCTCTCTCATATCCGTTTTATGCCGCATATTACTATTATATTCCGCTTGAGACCGTTCTCATGTTTTCAAAGGGCAGGATCTTCGGCAAGGCGGTCCACGGCATAACGTCGGAGGATGACATAAGGCAGCACAGCAAGGATTTTATCAGGCTGCCGGAGATCGGCGAAGAGGGACGAAGGAAAGTTATGGCGGGATTCATCGAATCGCTGCCCGGAGACGAGATGCGCGGGATCATCAGGGAGTCTCTTGAAGAGGAAGGGACGAAAGGCTTTGAAGCTGCCGTCAGAAGCAGGAGACTCACGATCGAATGGTATAATTACCGGGATGAAGTGCTGATGGAGTTTTCGAGGCGGTGGTGTGAGGATCACGATTTGGAACTGATTGAATAGATCAAGGAGCATATATGCCAAAAAACAGAAAAGAGATTGAAGATAAAATACTGATGCAGGAGGAACTGGGGGAAGAAGAGGATTATGAGGAATATGCGAGGCGCCGGGACGCCCGCGAAGGGATCAAGAGAAGAAATGCCATGCAGGCCCGGGAGGAGGAGCAGCGGCAGACAAGAGAGTATGAGAAGATCCGGGACCGGAAGGCGGAAGAGAGCCTGAAGAGGGAGCAGGAGAAGCGGATCCGCAGATATGACAAAAGAAAGAAGAGATCACATCCCTTTCTGCGCTTTGCGGTCATCTTTCTGATCCTGGTCCTCGCCGCGGCGGGCGGCGGGATCCTGTACCTGCGCTCACTCCTGCACACAGTGAACTCCGTGGAGCTGGAGGAGTCTCTGCAGAGCAGCATTCATGCAAAGGTCCGTGAGGACGAGGTAATGAAGAATTACCAGAATATCGCACTTTTCGGTGTGGACTCCAGAGAACAGGATCTTGCAGACGGCAACAACAGAAGTGATACGATCATGATCTGTTCCATCAACAAAAAGACCGGAGAGACCAAACTGGTATCGGTATACAGGGACACGCTGCTGGATATCGGCGGAGGCGAGTTCCGCAAATGCAATGCAGCCTATGCGTACGGAGGACCCCGTCAGGCGATCGCCATGCTCAACGCCAATCTGGACATGAACATCACCGACTTTGTGACGGTGGGCTTTGAGGGACTTGCGGATACCATCGACGCGCTCGGCGGCATCGACCTTGAGATCACCGAAGAAGAGATGGAATATATGAACAGTTACATGGAGGACATGTACTACGAACTCGGCACGGAGTATGAGGAACTGACAGAGCCGGGGATGCAGCATCTGAGCGGAATACAGGCCACGGCCTACTGCCGGATCCGATATACGGCGGGCGACGACTTCAAGAGAGCGGAGAGACAGAGGACGGTGCTCTCACTCACAATGGACAAGGCCAAGAGAGCCAACCCGATCCAATTGATCTCTGCGGTCAACAAAGTGCTCGGAAGGATGTCTACTTCCCTCGATACGTGGGAACTGATGAAGTTCATCCTGGCCGCGAGAGCGATGGATATCACGGAGAGCTCAGGTTTTCCGACGGAGGAAGACCGGACCTTTGCAACGGTCAACGGAGAATCCTGCGTCATACCGTATTATCTGACAACGAATGTAAAAAATCTGCACAACACGCTGTTCGGACAGGCCGATTATGAACCATCCGAGACAGTGGAGGAGAACAACGATATCATCAACAGTTATGTACAATAATATTTGACGCGAATGCGTATCAGCAGCAAAGAAGAGACGGAAATGCAGGAAAGGGTTATTTCATGAATGTCAGAGAATGCTACGAGACAATGAGGGGAGATTACGAGGACGTAAAACGGAGATTTCTGACGGACGCAAGGATCCGGAGATTCGCGCTTCTTTTCCTTGAAGACAGAAGTATGGCGGATCTTCAGGAGGCGATGGGGAATCAGGACTGTGAAGGCGCTTTTCACGCGGCCCATACCTTAAAAGGGGTATGCCTGAACCTGGGGCTGGCAGGTCTCTACAGACCTGTGGAGCAGATCACGGAACTGCTGCGCGCCTCCAGGATGGATGAGGCGGAGCAGGCTATGCAGGAAGTGGAAGAAGAGTTTAACAGGACTTATGAGAGCCTTCGCGAGCTTGGAAGATCATGAGTTTGTTTATAATCATAAAAAAAATATAAATTTTATATTGATGAAGAGAGACTTTCTGCGTACAATAATCGTGTAAGTTAAATTATTCCAGAAAAGAGGTGTGCAAATGAAGAATTTCATGAAAGAGTTTAAAGAGTTCATCTCCCGCGGCAACGTCATGGATATGGCAGTTGGTATCATCATCGGCGGAGCCTTCACGGCGATCGTCACTTCCCTGGTAGAGGATATCATCACGCCTATCATCGGCATGATCGGCGGATTCGATTTCAGCAGCTTTGTGGTGACTGTGAACAATTCCAATATCGCAGTAGGCAACTTCATCAATGCTGTCATCAATTTCCTTTTGATCGCATTCGTGCTTTTCAGCATCATCAAGGCTATGAACAAGGCCGCATCCGTGGTCAAGAAGCCCGAAGAAGAAGCAGAAGAGGCGCCCACAACCAAGATGTGCCCTTACTGCAAGAGCGAGATCGCGATCGAGGCGACAAGATGCCCTCACTGCACATCTCAGCTGTAATGGAGATCCCGTAAGGAA
>CACXGR010000326.1 GCA_902767235.1 uncultured Lachnospiraceae bacterium
GCTTAAAATGCTTCATAAATTGCAACCGAAAGGAGATGGGAATCGATGGCTAATATGGCTTTTCGGGGAACCCCCAAACAGGAGCGCGAGCTTCGGAAGTTCATCAGGAACCACAAGGACCAGCCGGGCGCGATGATGCCGGTACTTCAGGAGGCACAGGGGATCTACGGATATCTGCCGAGAGAAGTGCAGGAGATCATCGCCGAGGAAATGAATGTTCCGCTTTCACAGGTTTTTGGTGTGGCGACATTCTATTCACAGTTTACACTGACGCCCAAGGGAGAGCACACGGTCAGCATATGCCTCGGAACGGCCTGCTACGTTAAGGGAGCAGATAAGATCCTTACCGCAGTTGAAGAACGCCTCGGGATCAAGGCAGGTGAGTGCACGCCGGACGGCTTTTTCTCGATCGACAGCTGCCGCTGTCTGGGCGCCTGCGGACTTGCCCCTGTTATGACCGTCGACGGCGAAGTCTACGGCAAATGCACACCGGAATCTGCAGTGAAGATCATTGATTCCTATTACGAGGAGGTGTAAGCCATGACAATGACATATGAGAAGCTTACCCAGATCAAGGAAAAGAACAGAGAACTGGTCATGGTCCGCAGACTGGTGGCATCCAAGGCAGAAGAGATGGCGAAGCACACCGCTTACCGCAAACAGATCCTTGTCTGCGGCGGTACCGGCTGCACTTCTTCCGGAAGCCACAAGGTCGTCGAAGCGCTCGAGAGTGAGATCAAGGCAAAGGACATCAAGGATGTGCTTGTTGTAAAGACCGGATGTTTCGGCCTCTGCGCGCTGGGTCCCGTCGTGATCGTCTATCCCGAGGGAGCTTTCTACTCTCAGACAACGGCGGAGGGCGCGAAGCGCATCATCGACGAGCACATTCTCAAAGGCTCGATCTGCAAGGATCTTCTGTATCCGGAGACCGTCCATGAAGACGGCGAGATCCTTCCGCTTTCCAAGACCAATTTCTACGCCAAGCAGATGAGGATCGCACTGAGAAACTGCGGCGTGATCGATCCTGAGAACGTAGAGGAATATATTGCACTGGACGGCTACCAGGCGCTCTACAAGGTCCTGACCAGCATGACCCAGGACCAGGTCATCGATGTGATGCTGGCCTCCGGCCTTCGGGGCCGCGGCGGCGCCGGATTCCCCACAGGAAGAAAGTGGGCTTTCTGTAAGGCAACCAAGTCCGATATCAAGTATGTATGCTGCAACGCCGACGAAGGCGATCCCGGCGCATTCATGGACCGCTCTATTTTGGAAGGCGATCCGCACGCAGTGCTGGAGGCCATGGCGATCGCAGGGTACACGATCGGTGCCAGCCAGGGATATGTATATGTCCGTGCCGAGTATCCGATCGCTGTTCAAAGACTTCAGATCGCGATCGATCAGGCCAGAGAATACGGACTTTTGGGCAAGGATATCTTCGGAACAGGCTTCGACTTTGATGTAGAGATCCGCCTGGGCGCGGGTGCTTTCGTCTGCGGTGAAGAGACAGCGCTGATGACTTCCATCGAAGGAAAGCGCGGCGAGCCCCGTCCCAGACCGCCGTTCCCTGCTGTGAAGGGCCTCTTCCAGAAACCTACCGTACTCAACAACGTTGAGACTTACGCCAACGTCGCACAGATCATCCGCAGAGGCCCCGAGTGGTATTCCTCTATCGGAACCGAGACTTCCAAGGGCACCAAAGTATTTGCGCTCGGCGGCAAGATCACGAACGTCGGTCTCGTGGAAGTTCCCATGGGCACCACACTCCGGGAGATCATCGAGGAAATCGGCGGCGGCATCCCGAATGGCAAGAAATTCAAGGCGGCCCAGACCGGCGGTCCTTCCGGCGGATGTATTCCGTCTGTCCATATTGATACGCCCATCGACTATGAGAGCCTTGCAAAGATCGGCTCCATGATGGGATCGGGCGGCCTGATCATCATGGACGAAGACACCTGCATGGTGGATATCGCCAAGTTCTATCTGGAGTTCACCTGCGAGGAGTCCTGCGGAAAGTGCTCACCCTGCCGAATCGGCACAAAGCGTCTCCTGCACATGCTCGATGACATCACCAAGGGCACGGCTACAATGGAAGAGCTCGACAAGATCGAAGAGCTGGCTGCCCATATGAAGGTATCCTGCCTCTGCGCACTGGGACAGACGGCTTCCAACCCTGTCGTCTCCACGCTCAGATATTTCCGCGAGGAGTATGTA
>CACXGR010000327.1 GCA_902767235.1 uncultured Lachnospiraceae bacterium
AGCAATACGGTGACCAATGAGTACTATCCGATGCTGGCGGCGCAGCTGTTCGAGCTGGTCGCCGAGATCCACCGCACATTTGACGTGCATATCGCCTTCGTCAACCTCTCCGGCGGCGTCGGCGTCGCCTATTCCCCCTATGACACGCCCAACGATATCGCCGTCATCGGCGAGGGCGTAAGAGAAGTCTATGACGCCGTTCTGCGCGAAAAGGGCATGGGCGATGTGGCGATCTACTGCGAGATGGGCCGATTCATGCTGGCGCCTTACGGGGCGCTTGTGACCAAGGCCATTCACGAGAAACACATCTACAAAGAGTATATCGGCGTGGATGCCTGCGCCGCCAACCTCATGAGACCGGCCATGTACGGCGCTTACCATCACATCACGGTCCTGGGCAAGGAGGACGCGCTCAGGGACCACATGTACGACGTCACGGGATCCCTGTGCGAGAACAACGACAAATTTGCGGTGGACCGCCTGCTCCCCAAGATCGATATGGGAGACTATCTCTTCATTCACGATGCGGGCGCCCACGGCTTTGCCATGGGATATAACTACAACGGAAGACTGCGCAGCGCGGAGCTTCTCCTAAAGGAAGACGGCAGCGTGCAGCAGATCCGCAGGGCGGAGACGGAGATGGACTATTTTGCCACCTTCAGCGGCACCCGCTTCTATGACAGGCTTGCGGCTGATTATCATGAGATCAGAGGCTGAATTCTTTTTATGAACATCGGAGGAAGATGATCTGCAGCGTATACAAAAAAAGAACGGACAGTTCAGCCGAACTGCCCGTTCTTTTTTTGGTGGTGCGCCTGGCGGCGCACGTTTCTCTCATCAAAATGCCGGTCTGCCGGCCGCAGCCGCGGTCAGTCGTAGATCTCGTCGCCATCGAGCATGTAGTAGCTCTTGCCCTCCATCTTGCGCTTAGTCTCGTCATAGGCGGTGCGCAGATCGTCCCAGCTGCTGTAAGCCTGATCGCCGCGGTGATCGGTGAGGGCATAACGGTCTTTCATATAGGCGCCCATATAGGCAGTGACCTTGGCGACGCCGTATTCGTTCAGGTGGTCGCCCTCATCCCTGGTATCGTGGCTCCAGTCGATGCCGATCTCTCTCCACTTCCGGTTGAGATCGATGTAGTCAACGCCTTTGGCGGCGGCGTAGTCGCTTAAGGCATTGATCCTGGCCGTATCGTAGCAGTCCGGGGAGCAGAGGCTGTAGATAAGGACCTTCTTTCCTTTCTTTTGACACAGACGCAGGATCCTGTCCATGAAATAGCCGGGGACGGGTTCGATCTCCTTTCGCTTATCCGTGGGCTTGAGATAGTCCGGATCTCCGGTGTAGGGCATGATGTGCTCGCTGATCAGATACCCCATGTAATACTCGCGATGGCTTGGCGGCGCACCGACCGCCTTCCAAAGGTTGTGGTATCTGGCAAAGGGAAAATGATAGTAAAAGAATTCAGCCACCGCATCCTGCAGATCCGTCAAAAGACCGTCGCTCTTAAAGAGCATGCTGGCCTCGATCATGACCAGATCGGGATCCTGATAGCGGAATCCGTGCTTTAGCATGAAGTAGGACTGTGCGGTCGTGGTGGCGCCCCTGCACAGGTTAAAGGAAGTGTAGCCCTGCCCGGACCACAGCTCCATGGGGGAGATGCCCACCATAGCCAGGCTGTTGCCTATATTGTAGACGTCTATGCAGTTCTGTGGGATCGTCATGATCTGCGCGTGACGGGCGTTGCGGTCCTTGATCCGTCCTTCCAGAAACCACTTGCCCGGATTGAGCAGATAGAAGGCGGCGGTCAGAAGGAGCGAGAGGACCAGTAAAAAGGAGATGATCCTGAGTATTGCTGAGGACGACAGTGACGTCCGGGAAGAATCTTGATTCATGGTGTCAACCTTGTCTGTAAATGAACATTGCTGAATATCGAACTACTAGTATAGATGAATCCGACTGTTTTGTCGAGTTTTTCATCAGAAATGGCCATTGAGTATTGCAAAAAAAGCGTTTTGCGATTATGTTAATTTAGATGTGGTTTGCGTAGAAAGCTTTTTGAAAGGAGAGCAGATACTTGGAAACTATACTTGACAGACTGGAACTTACGGAAAAAGAATACGGCAGCCGCCCCGCGGTAGACGACGGGGCCGTATGCCTTACCTATAATGAGCTGGGAACCGCTGCCAGAGGGATCGGCGCGATCCTCTGTGACCGGATCAAAAAAGGAGAGCCGGTCGCGATCCTGGCAGAAAAGAGCACGGCTACGCTGGCCTGCATGTACGGCGTCGCCTATGCGGGCGGCTTTTATGTGAGCGTCAATCCGGAGCAGCCTCCGGAGAGGATCCGCAAGATCCTCAACGTGCTCGAGTCGAAGATCGTGGTCGTGGATGAGGCCAGAGTGCCGCAGCTGGCGGCGTCCGGCTATGCGGGAGAGGTCCTTCACCTCGAGGAGATATATAAAGATGCGGCGGCAGCTTCGGAAGGAGCTTCCGAAAAGCTTCAGGGGATCCGCGAACAGCTCAGAGGGGAGGATCCGCTCTACGGCGTTTTCACTTCCGGCTCCACCGGCAACCCCAAGGGCATTGTGGTCGGCCACAGGTCGGTCATTGACTTTATCAGTCATTTTACAGAGATCTTCGGGATCACTTGTGAAGACATTCTCGGCAACCAGGCGCCCTTTGATTTTGACGTCTCGGTCAAGGATCTCTATTCGGCGATGTTCACGGGCGCGGAAGTCGTCCTGATCCCCAGGGAGTTCTTCAGCACGCCGCCCAGGCTCCTGGACTATCTGTGCGACAAGAACGTGACCGTGCTCGTCTGGGCCGTATCGGCTCTGTGCATCGTGTCCGGCCTCAAGGGGCTGCGCTACAGAGTGCCCGAGAAGGTCAGGATGATCATGTTCAGCGGCGAAGTCATGCCGATCAAGCATCTGCAGATCTGGCAGGCAGCGCTGCCGGATGCGGAGTATGTGAATCTCTACGGTCCGTCCGAGATCACCTGCAACTGCACCTACTACAGGATCGACAGAGCCTTTGAGAAGACGGAAAAGCTTCCCATCGGCGGTCCCTTCCCCGGAAGGACCGTATTCCTTATGGATGAGGAGGGACATATGATCACGGAGCAGGGCAGATCCGGCGAGATCTGCTGCGCCGGCGAGTCGCTGGCCATCGGCTACTACAACAACCCCGAGCAGACGGCAAAACAGTTCATTATGTATGAGCTGGACGGGAAGAAGCAGCGCGTCTATAAGACCGGCGACCTCGCCGCATACGGCGAAGACGGACTGCTCTATTTTGCCGGACGGGGCGATTTCCAGATCAAACACATGGGACACCGCATCGAACTGGAGGAGATCGAGACCAACTTCACCGCGCTGGACGGCGTGGCGAGGGCGGTATGCCTCTTCGATGAGAAGAAGAACCGGATCATCTGCTGGTACACCGGTGACATCGAACCCAAAGAGGTCAGGATCAGGCTCAAGGAGAAGGTCCCGGCCTACATGGTCCCCGGCAGGATCAACAAAGTGGACGAGATGCCCTACAACAAGAACGGAAAGATCGACAGGGCTTACTTCAGAGCCCTTCTGAGCTGAGCGGCAGACAGGAGAAAGACCAATGGAACTGAATAAGATCAAAGAAGCGGCGGAGCGCTTCGGAACCCCGCTCTATCTATTTGACCTGGATTGCATCAGAGACCGCGTGCAGCGCTTTCGCGACGCATTTGAAGGGGAGATCGGCCTCACTTACTCCATGAAGACAAATCCTTTTCTGACACTGGAGATGTCGAGGCAGGTGGAGCGCATCGAGGTGTGCTCCATGGGAGAGTTCAGGATCTGCAGAGATCTGGGGATCGCGCCGGAAAAACTCTATATTTCCGGCGTGCTCAAGATCAGGGAGGACCTGATGGAGATCCTTGCTTACGGCGGTGACAGCGCCCGCTACACCGCGGAATCGCCGCTGCAGCTGCAGATGCTGTCTGACTGGGCTGACGCCCATGACAAGACGCTGCGCGTCTACCCCAGACTGACCAACAAGAGCCAGTTCGGCATGGATGAGGACACGATCTGCACGCTGATCAGGAATCGGGGAGACTTCCCCCATATCGAGTTCGCCGGGATCCACTTCTTCTCCGGGACCCAGAAGAAGAAGCTTTCAAAGCACGAGAAAGAGCTGCAGATGCTGGATGCATTCTTTGCAAGGCTCCTCGAAGAAGCGGACTATAAAGTGCCGGAGCTGGAATACGGGACGGGACTGGCTGTCTCCTATTTTGAAGACCAGAAGAAAGAGGAGGACCTGCGATCGCCCGAAAATCTGGCGGCTTTCCGGCAGATGGTCAGGGATATGCAGTGGAAAGGGATCGTCACCATCGAGATGGGCAGAGCCTACGCCGCGGAGTGCGGTGCCTACGTGACGACCGCGCTGGATATCAAGGAAAACAACGGCAAGGCGATCTGCCTCGTGGACGGCGGTATTCACCAGATCAATTACGACGGCCAGATCAAGGGCATGTACAGGCCTGAGATGTGCGTGATCCCCGCAGAGAGCGGATCGGAGCGCAAAGAGAGAGAATGGTCGGTCTACGGCTCCCTCTGCACCATGAACGATGTGCTGTGCCGCAGCTTCCCGGCGGAGCTGGGTCTGGGCGACCGGGTCGTCTTCTTTAAGACCGGCGCCTACAGCGTCTATGAGGGGATGTCGCTCTTTCTGAGCCACGAGTTACCGGCGGTGGTCCTCTACGGTGAAGAGGACGGATTCATCCAGGCCAGGACACAGATCCAGTCCTACACGCTGAACATGGCAAAATACTGATGTATTATATGTGGCGGATTCGGACCAAATACGTTATTATTTAGATAATCTAATAAACAAAATCTAGGAGGAATTATGGAAGAATTACTTGAGATCCTGCGGGACATTGACGACTCTGTTGATTACGAGAACGAGACAGCGCTCATCGACGATCATATTCTCGACTCCTTCGGCATCATCACACTGATCTCCGAGATCGAGGAAAAATTCGACATCGAGGTGGATGCTGCTGAGATGACGCCCGAGAACTTCAATTCGGCGGCAGCAATGTGGAAAATGATCCAGAGGCTTCAGGAGAACTGATTCAATGGCCATTCATACAAATCTGTATTTGTTGATCTTTCTGCCGCTTGTACTTATCCTGTATCAGCTCGTGCCGCAGAAAGCCAGATGGTGCGTACTGCTCGCGGCAAGTTATGTGATGTATTTTTCTCTGAGCCAGTTCCTGGTCATTCTGCTGATGGCCACATCGGCCTTCACATGGTGGATCGGCCTTTGGATGGACAGGATCGGGGAGCAATGTGCTCAGAAACAGGCGGAGTGTACGGACCGCAAACAGAAAAGTGCAGTGAAGAAGGACTTTCAGAAGAAAAGAGTCATGGTACTCCGTCTGGGAGTCCTTGTTCTGCTGGGCATTCTGTTTTATGTCAATTACTACAACTTTGTGGCG
>CACXGR010000328.1 GCA_902767235.1 uncultured Lachnospiraceae bacterium
CGGAAGTGGCGGTCAAGATCATCGTGGATACGGCGCTATTTCTTGTGAGCTATAAGATACAGCAAAAGTATGTGTTCGGGAGAGGGTGAAACTGAATTTTTAAGTGTTCTTTTTGGCAAAAATATAATAGAATAGGTGTAAGATTCAAAATCTGTGTTTTTTGACTATAACAGGGAGATACTTATGAATGATTTCCGGGATCGGCTTTCGGAGGTCATATTACCGATCTACGCCAAAGTGCTGTGGTGGTTCCTGGTTATCTTAGCGGAGTATCATATATTATGGAATTTGCTGCAGTATGTGATCTGGGATCTGCATTACAATAGATATGAAAAGAGGCTTGGCCTGCTCCTTATCGCTGCCGGAACCCTTTATCTGATCCTTTCGGCGGCCGCAGATCCGCCCAGATTGAAAAAAACAGTCAGTATTTGGAAAAAAACGCTCTCTTTTGAGCAGATTATTTTGATTACTTTGTTCTTTTGGTATATACTTGTCTGTGTTATTCGCGGCAATATTGACGGAAGACCTTGCTTAAAGCATAATGACAACAGGCTGTTCATTCAATGGTGCAGCACATTTGTGCTTTTTCCTTTTTCAAGATTGATCGGGATGAGGCGCGCACGGAAGACGATCGAGGGAATGTTCCACATCGCAGCGGCGATCTATACGCCGATCTGTCTGTGGGCGCTTACCAAATTCCTTCGCGCGGAGGAAGTGATCCTTCTCTCCGGAAAGGCGATCGCTGCGAATGAGGACGGAGCGCTCATGATCGGCGGCCACCAGAATATTACCGGTGCCGCGTCAGCCGTCATGCTGGCGATCAGTATACATATGATCATGATGAAGCGGAAGTGGATCCGGCTCCTTTATACAGCGGCCGCGATCGTTCACGCTGTCGTGGTGATACTTACAAATTCCCGGACAAGCTTTATCGCAACAGCCTTTCTGCTTATGGCGATCCTGATCGTCCTTAACTGGGACAGGATCGAATCTCTGCGCAAAGCTGTCACGAAGGATAAGTCCAAAGCGCTGCATATCGCAGCAGGGATCGCTATCTGTATAGTGCTCGTTTTTCTTTTACTATATATCCGCAAATGGATCATGATGATGTCAGCCGGTGCGATGGATAAGACGGATACGATGAAGGCAAGGGACTTCACAGATCTGAACGGCCGCAATTGGATATGGCGTGTCAGCTTCATGATAATGTTTAACAGTAAAGAGAACTTTTTCTTCGGCGTAACGCCGGCGTATGTTTCATCAGCCCTTTATAAGACAGGACTCATCTACAGCGCGATTAAACAGCCTCATGCGCATAATCTGCTCTTGCAGGTCGGCCTGAGTCTCGGCGTGCCCGCCATGATCGTCTATGCAGTTTTTCTAGTATCAGTGATCAGGCGATGTATTAGGATCATACGGGAGAAGGCAGTTCTCCGGGAAGATGGGCGAGTACCGAAACTGTGGGACATAGCCATCATCGTATTGTTTTTGTTAGTCTTTGAGATTGCAGAGGTCATGACCTTTGCGGTAAATAGATTTAACCTGCCTGTATTCTTTATTTTGGCAGGATGGATCACAGCATATGATCTGCGAATCCACGGAAACGGATCATACCGCAAAGGTATGGGTGGACTGCGGAAACGTGTTTTGGGAAAATGAAGAGAACAAATCAACAACAGGGGAGTATGACAATGCCTATTTATGTTACACGTTCTTCCATGCCGGAGCTTTCAGACTATATTGAAGAAATCAAACCGATGTTTGAAAGCCACATACTAACGAACATGGGGCCTGTTTATAAGAAATTTCAGAGCCAGCTTATTACTTACCTTGGTGTGCGCGAACTTTCTCTGTTTGTGAACGGCCACCTGGCGCTTGAAATGGCGATCCAGGCATTGGGGCTCACAAAGAGGGGCGAGGAAGTCGGCGGCGGAGAAGTGATCACGACCCCCTTCACGTTTGTGTCCACGACGCATGCGATCACGAGGAACAATCTGAAACCGGTCTTTTGCGACATCAGAAAATCGGATTACTGCATCGATCCGGACAAGATCGAGGAATTGATCACGGACAAGACCGTTGCGATCATTCCGGTCCATGTATACGGAAATATCTGTGATGTCCATAAAATTGAGAATATAGCGGAGAAGCATGGGCTGAAAGTCATCTATGACGGAGCACATGCTTTTGGTGAAGAGTATTATGGGCGAGGAGTCGGCAATTTTGGCGACGCGACCATGTTCTCTTTCCATGCGACAAAGGTCTTCAATTCTATTGAAGGCGGTGCGATCGCTTATCGCAATAAGCGCTATGGCGTACCGCTGCACGAACTCAAGAATTTCGGCATGCATACCGAGACAAGCATCACTTCCATCGGTGCAAACGCCAAGCTGGATGAATTCCGCTCAGCGATGGGAATCTGCAACTTAAAGCGGATCGACGAGTGCATTGCGGACAGGAAACGGGTACATGATCATTATTTCAGGAGGCTGGAAGGAGTCGACGGAATCGAACTCTTCAAGGGACAAAAGGGTGTGAAGCCCAATTATGCTTATTTCCCTGTCTATTTTGACGATAAGAAATTCGGTAAGAGCAGAGACGATGTCTATATGGCACTGCGGGAAGAGGACATCTATACACGCAAGTATTTCTATCCCGCGATCAATGAACTGGAGTGCTACAGAGATAACCCTGGGGCGCCGACGCCCGTTGCCCATGATGTTTCGCTTCATATTTTGACACTGCCGATTTATGAAGGATTGGCAGATGAAGATATAGACAGAATCTGCGACATCATATTATCGTAGTAAATGAAACTGTACAAGACCAACGAACAGATGAAAACAGAGTGCCCCTGTGTGATGACCTGAGGGTCACCAAACGGGGCGCTTTTGTGCGCTCTTCATTGCTGTATCAGCTGAATTCTGAAGATGGAGGAGTCAAAAGATGTATGAAAGCGGAGCGGAAAGGACAACTGCCTCCCGCAGCAATAAATTGATCGATCTTTCTTGTGCCATTGAGGATATTGTAAGGCACTGGATCGTCATTGCGGTGCTGACAGCAGCAGCCGGCGTGCTCGCTTTTGCCGCGCTTTCTGCCCGGCAGCAAGTCACTTATACATCTTCTGCGACGCTGGCTTTTACGAGCTCGAAGGACTCATACGATCCGGAGAATTATATAAAGCCGACCGCCTATATGATGGTGACTTATGCGTTGGACATTACACCAAAGCTCAAGAACCTTCTTGAGAGCGAGGAATTTCTCAATGCAGTGGCAGCAGATCTGGGCGAATCCTCGTTTAAGGGGAGCGTCACGGCGGAGGTGGTGGAAACCACCAATCTGATCAGATTTACAGTGCGGTCTTCCGATGCGGAAACATCCTGCAGGGAAGCGGAAGCGATGATATCGAATTGCACGAAGATCGCCGACAACTTGTTCGGCGGCGTCAGGTGCGCGGTTCTGGAGGAGCCGGTGATGCGGGAAAATCCTGACCAACCGGACAGTTTTGTGATCATAGCGGTTTTAGTGGCTGCGGCTGTGTTCATACTCCTTTGTTTTGTAATAGCCGGAATTTCTCTTTGTAAGGATACAGTCAGAGACGGCGCTGATGTGGTGAACAAGATCGAAGCGGAGTTTCTGGGAGCTATATACAGAAACCGAAAGAATAAAGAGAATCCTGATCTGCTGATCACTGATGCTGCAGCCGGATGCCGGTATAAAGAAGAAATACGAAAGCTTTCTACGCGCATTGCGCGCAGAATGGCACAAGAGGGGCAGAAAGTCCTGCTTGTGACGAGCACAGACTATGGCGAAGGCAAATCGGCTACTGCGGCGAATCTTGCGGCGGCATTTGCACAGCAGGGCAATAGAGTCGTGCTGGTTTCCATGGACAAAGCATATGGGAAAAAGGAGAAAGCACCTGACCTGCAGAAGCTGAGCGGGGCAGACAATCTCACCGTTGTCTCCGGAAACCATCTGAAGGAGCCGGAAGATCGGCAGGAATTCGTGAGAAAACTCCGGGAGAGCGCCGATCTGGTGGTACTGGATGCTGCACC
>CACXGR010000329.1 GCA_902767235.1 uncultured Lachnospiraceae bacterium
CGTAGCGAGAGGGGGACTTGAACCCTCGACACCGCGGGTATGAACCGCGTGCTCTAGCCAGCTGAGCTATCTCGCCATATTGTCCGCTGCTTCATCAGTCAGCTTTTATAGTATACGAAAGGGCGGAGATTTTGTCAACGGGTAATTGACAAAATATTTTGCGCCCGATATTTTGCACCGAACATCATGTCTGCGGCCGCCCTCTGTTGAAAAATCGGAAAAGATGATATATTTAGAGACGGAATGTATGCGCGGAACCGCCAGATCCCTTGGCACCGGCGCGCAGACTTTGAACATTGTATCAGAGAATGACCCTTTCAGGAGACAGAAAATGACAGGACCAATCGCCGCCGCAATGGCAGCACTCATAAGCGCAGCCGCAGTGATCGGAAATGCGGACTGCAGCGATATCATGGCAGAAGCGGATGCGCGGGCCGCGCTCGAACAGGAGAAGGAAAAAGCTTCGCAGTACCTGATCGCGATCGATCCGGGACATCAGGGACACGGGAATTATGAACAGGAAGCGATCGGACCCGGTGCGAGCGAGACGAAGAACAAAGTGGCCGGCGGCACCTCAGGCGTCTCCACAGGCGTGGCGGAGTATGAACTGACACTGGATATAGGACTGCAGCTGCGGGATGCACTTCTGGAGAAGGGATATCAGGTCCTGATGATCCGGGAGTCAAACGACGTCAATATTTCAAACGCGGAAAGAGCGCAGATGGCAAATGAAGCCAATGCGGACGCCTTGATCCGGCTTCACGCCAACGGATCTCCATCCTCCTCCGCAAGAGGCGCCATCACAATGTGCCAGACGTCCTCCAATCCCTATAACGGCGATTACTATGAGGAATCCAGGGAACTGTCGGAAAAGATCCTCGAAGCTTATACGGATGTGACCGGGATCTCCAATATGGGCATCCAGGAGACCAACAGCATGAGCGGCATCAACTGGTGCACCGTTCCGGTGACGATCCTGGAGATGGGATTTATGACCAACCCGGAGGAGGACGAACTGATGCAGGACCCGGACTTCCAGCTGAAGATGGTGGAAGGCATCGCTTCGGGGATCGACGCTTATCTCGAGGGAAAAGATCCATCAGAAAAGAGGGCTCAGGAAAGCGAAGGGAATGCGCCGTCTGCTGATGACGAAGCAGACGCGCTGCCGGACACTGCAACGGACAATGCGTCCGAGGGCGGAACGAAGGAATTTTCCTCGGAAACGGAACCGGGAGAAGCGGAGCGCGAAACAATGGGGGACGACAAGTTCGACGGCATACTGACGACGACAGTCTTCACGCCGGCCCGCGCCACCGCCGCATCGGTCAAAGAAGTGAGACGCGTGGTCCGCTCTTCGGCGTCCTGGGTATTTCGTGAAAATGAGCGGCAAAGGGCCGCTGAATTAGAAGCGAAGATGAATGCGCTGAAAGAGGACCTGAAAAAGGAGCTCGAAAACCGGAGCGGAAAGTGGTCACTCTATCTCGAGTTCCCCGCGTACGGCAAGTCGATCGGGATCCGTGAAAAGGAGCCGTTGATCGCGGCAAGTCTGATCAAGCTGTTTGTGGCGGGCGCGTTCTACACAAAGGTTGAGAACAAAAGCCTGGATGAAGACCGTTACGGAAACCTCCCGGACCTGATGATCAACGTCAGCGACAACGGGGCGGCCAACACGCTGATCAATGCAGTCGGGATGGACTATGTGAATGAATTTGCCGGGAAGAAGGGATTTGTAGCCACACAGCTGAACCGGAGAATGCTGGAATTCAACGGGACGGAGAATTACACCTCCGCACGTGACTGCGGGAAGATGCTTGAGCAGGTCCTGCAGGGCAGATACGTCAGCAAAAAAGCGTCCGGGAGGATCCTGCAGGCGCTGAAGGACCAGCAGAGGACCTACAAGATCCCGGCCGGCGTTCCGGACCGGGTGGAGACAGCCAACAAGACCGGAGAACTGGACAATGTCGACAATGACGCGGCGATCGTATGGTCGCCCGCCGGCACATATATCCTGTGCATCATGAGCAGCGACGGAGGAGGCAGGATACCAGAGATCGTGCGCCTTTCAAGTCTGATATATCATGCGCTAAACGAATGAAAGAGAACAAATATACGGAAAAGTTAAAAATGAATATTAATGAAATTCGTTTTTTCCTGTGGACACGTTATCTGCGGTGCGTATATGAATATAGAAAGTGAAAAATCCATTTTATTAGGAGGTAATTAAAATGAGCGATATGATGGAAAACAAACTGAATGCGGAAGAGCTCAATGAGGTCACCGGCGGTATTGCCAGAGACGAGATCAATGTCAGGCCGATCACTCCGATCTGGGTAAGAGTCACAGCTTCCACACTGAACTGCAGATATACTCCCAACGGCCCTATCGCCAAGGTCTATGAGAGAGGCCACAAGCTCAAAGTTGACGGGATCACTACCGACGGCGAGTGGTACAGACTGCTGATCAACGATCCCCGCGGCGGCACCTGCTACGCGTTCATCTACAAGAAATATACCGAGAAGATCTGAGCGCAGATCCATATAAAAATGAATAGTTAACGATATATCGTAACGGAAAAGCAGCTTCAGCAGTGGAGCTGCTTTTTGTTGCCCAAAAGCGCAAATTGAATGTATAATGGTCCATATATTCATTTTTTAAGGGGGAATCATCGAAATGGATGCATTAAAAGGCATTGTCAAAAAGTATACGGAAACGAGTCTGATCCTCAGGATCGTGATCGGCCTTGTGGTTGGTGCGGTTTTGGGACTGACACTTAAGAGCTGGACATGGATCGGCATCCTGGGCAATATGTTTGTCGGCGCGCTCAGGGCAGTGGCGCCCGTATTGGTCTTTGTGCTGATCATCAG
>CACXGR010000330.1 GCA_902767235.1 uncultured Lachnospiraceae bacterium
CTCTGTTGCCAGAGTTTTTATGACCCCCGGTAAGGGCGAGATGTCCATCAACGGCAGAACGATCGACGATTACTTCGGACTTGAGACACTGAAGGTCATCGTGAGACAGCCCCTGGTAGAGACCCAGACACTTGACCAGTATGATTTCAAGATCACTGTCAAGGGCGGCGGCACGACCGGCCAGGCAGGCGCGATCCGTCACGGCATCGCACGTGCTCTTTGCGAGGCGGATGCAGAGCTTCGTCCCGCACTCAAGAAAGCCGGCTTCCTCACCAGAGATCCTCGCATGAAGGAGAGAAAGAAGTACGGTCTGAAAGGCGCACGCCGCGCACCTCAGTTCTCCAAGAGATAATCGATACATACGAATATCCAAGAGCCCGGAAATGCTGTATTTCCGGGCTCTTTTCTTCATCTGCGCGCTTTTGGAAAGAGCGCTTCACTATTAAAAACTGCGCAAAAAGCTGCTTGGAAAGATGCAAAATATTGCGACAGAACAACATTGTATCTTCCCGGTACTTTCGCTATAATAGTGCAGTATCCCGGGCAGGGGGTTGGGGATGAGAAGAAGGTAGCACAAAATGATAGAGAGAAATCATGAAGTAAGGCAGGGGGCGATCGCAGCCCTCCTTTCAGTTGCGGCGCTCACCGGCAGTATCTATACCGGAAAAGCGCTGGACTACAGGGATGTCTTCATACCGGGCACCACGATCAACGGGATCGAGGCCGACGGGCGCACAGTGGAGGAAATGGAAGAACTGCTGGGCGAATACCGGATCGATGTCGCATTCAGAGACGGAAAGGACGCCGCCATTGAGGGCAGTGATATCGACTTTCATTATGTCTCCGACGGAAGTCTGGACAGAATTCTGAAGGCGCAGAACCCGTTCATGTGGCTGTACGGCGTCTATCAAGGCACGTCCTATGAGATCAGAGAAGACAAGGCATATGATGAGGAAAAGCTGATCTCTATTTTGCAGGGGCTTCCGCAGATGCAGAAATCCGACATGATCGCTCCGGAGGATGCCTATCTCGACTATCGGGACGGCGAATTTCAGGTCATTCCGGAAGTGGAAGGGACGACGCTGGATACGGACAAAGCGGAGCAGGCGGTGACAGAAGCGATCCGTGCAGAGAAGGAAAAGATCGATATCGCACAGACGGAGGGCATGTACAGTGAGCCCGAGGTCCGAAAGGACGATGAAGAACTCTGCAGGGACGCGGAGCAGCTCAATGATCTGGCGGGCGCCAGGATCGAATACGAACTGCCCGGCGGCGATACCAAAGTCCTGGACGGACCGGCCCTGCGGGAGTGGCTGGAAGTGGACGATGACGGCAATTACTACAGGGACGACGACGAGTGGGACGCCTGTATCGCGGATTTTGTCAAGGAGCTGGCGGAGGAAGTGGATACGGTCTACAGCGAGCATCCTTTTACGACGCATGACGGAGAAGAGATCATGCTGCCCGGGAAAGGGTACTACGGGTATCGACTGGACAAGTCAGCCGAGACGGAAGAGCTGTGGGAGGAACTGGACAACAATGAGCAGCTGAAGAGGGAGCCCAACTACTCGAGAACGGAGGCGGCGGATCCCGACGACAATCACGGATTCGGCGGCGATTATGTGGAGGTGGACCTCTCGCTGCAGCACCTCTGGATCTATAAAGACGGAGAAACGGTCTTTGAGACGGATGTAGTGTCCGGAAACAACGACTCGGAGCACAGGACTCCGGCCGGCGCCTTTTTTGCCTATGACAAGAAGAGAAACACGGTCCTGCGGGGCGACAAGCAGGACGACGGCGAATGGGGATACGAGACGCCGGTGGATTACTGGATCCGTCTGACGGACACCGGGATCGGACTGCACGATGCGGACTGGAGATACTCTTTTGGCGGAAGCATCTGGCGCTGGAACGGTTCGCACGGCTGCATCAACATTCCCCCGTGGGCGATGCCGACCATCTTTGAGATGGTAGATACAAATATGCCCGTCGCAGTCCATTACGGGGATACGCAGTGACGGCGCGGCATGGTATAATGAAGCATAGCTGCAGATAACAGCAGATTGGCAATCACATCTTATCAAAGTATAGAAAAGGGGTAATCATGAAAAACTTAGAAGATTATATCCGCACGATCCCTGATTTCCCGGAACCCGGTATCATGTTCCGCGATATCACCACTGTATTTCAGGATGCAGACGGCCTGAAGCTTGCGATCGATTCCATGCAGGATCTGATCAAGGATATCGATTTTGACGTGATCGTCGGCGCGGAGTCCCGCGGCTTCATTTACGGCGCGGCGCTGGCATACAACCTTCACAAACCGCTGGTCCTGGTGCGCAAGAAGGGCAAGCTCCCCTGGAAGACCATTTCCGTGGATTATGATCTCGAGTATGGCAAAGCTACCCTGGAGATGCACATTGACGCCATAAAGCCCGGACAGAAGTGCCTCGTGGTGGATGATCTGCTCGCAACGGGCGGAACCGCCAAAGCCATGGCGCAGCTGGTCGAAAAGCTCGGCGGCGAAGTAGTGGATATGCTCTTTATGATCGAGCTCGCCGGCCTCAAGGGACGTGAATTCCTTAAGGATTACAGAGTTGATTCCGTGCTGACCTTTGAGGGCAAGTGATAACGCATCCATATTGTAAGCGGGACTGCCGCACCGGGAAGGAATTCC
>CACXGR010000331.1 GCA_902767235.1 uncultured Lachnospiraceae bacterium
CCGCAGAAACCGGTCTGCCCTTCCTTTAATTCACAGTGCCTGAAGCAGACTTCACATCTTGCCATGCCCTTCTCCTTTGCCTGCAGGGTTCTGTCATGCCTCAATCGCGTCCTTCATCGACTTTACATAGGCTCCGATGTGCGGCGGCGCTTCCTCCCCGTATCTCTCAAGGATCTTGATGATCGCCGACCCGACGATCGCTCCGTCGGAGATCGAGGCCATGCGGGCGGCCTGCTCCGGCGTCGAGATTCCGAAGCCGATGGCACAGGGGATGTTCGTATTCTCCCGCACGACCTTGACGATGGAAGCAAGGTCCGTTGTGATCTCGCTCCGCGTTCCGGTCACGCCAAGGCTGGATACGATGTACAGGAATCCCTCCGCTTCCCGGGCGATCATAGAGATGCGCTTTTGCGAAGTGGGGGCGATCAGCGAGATCAGATCTACACCGTTCTTTCGGCATATCGGAAGAAACTCCTCTTTTTCCTCGAATGGAAGATCCGGCAGGATCAGCCCGTCGATCCCGATCTCCCTGCAGGTCGAAATAAATTTCTCAGCTCCATATGAGAATACCACATTTGCATAGGTCATGAAAACCATTGGCACCGTGACATCTGTGCGCAGTTCTCTCACCAGGTCAAAAACCTGATCCGTCCGTACGCCTCCCGACAGCGCACGCAGGTTGGCCCCCTGAATGGTGGGTCCCTCTGCGGTCGGATCGGAAAAAGGAATTCCAAGCTCCACCAAATCCGCTCCGTTCTGAACAGCGGCGCGGACAGCCGCTGCTGTCGTCTCAAGGTTTGGATCTCCGCATGTGATAAAAGGAATGAATGCTTTGCCGTTTTCAAATGCTTTGTGAATATTACTCATGGATGTCCTCCCCTCTGTAGCGGGCGATGGCTGCGCAATCCTTGTCGCCTCTGCCGGACAACGTGATCACAATGATCTGATCTTTGGACATGGATGGCGCGATCTTCATGGCATGGGCCACGGCATGGGCCGATTCGATGGCCGGAATGATCCCCTCTGTTCTGGACAGGTATTCAAAAGCATTGACCGCTTCATCATCCGTCACCGGCACATACTCCGCCCTCCCGATGTCGTGCAGATATGCGTGTTCAGGTCCGATACCGGGATAGTCCAGTCCCGCCGAAATAGAGTAAACCGGAGCGATCTGCCCGTCTTCATCCTGACAGAAGTAGGATTTCATTCCATGGAAGATTCCCTCTCTTCCGGTGGCAATGGTCGCAGCCGTCTCAAAAGTATCCACTCCTCTTCCCGCCGCCTCGCAGCCGATCAGCCTCACGCCGGCGTCCTCGATAAAGTGGTAAAAGGTTCCGATCGCGTTGGATCCGCCTCCCACGCAGGCGAGGACCGCGTCGGGGAGTCTGCCCTCTTTGTCGAGGATCTGTTCCCGGATCTCAGCGGATATGACCGCCTGAAAGTCCCTTACAATGGTTGGGAAAGGATGAGGGCCCATGACGGATCCAAGGCAGTAATGCGTGTCTCTGATCCTGGAAGTCCACTCCCGCATCGCCTCCGACACGGCGTCTTTGAGCGTCGCTGTTCCTGTTTGGACAGGAATGACTTCCGCCCCCAGAAGCCGCATCCGATACACGTTGAGTGCCTGCCTCTTAGTGTCTTCTTCTCCCATAAAGACGACGCACTCCATATCCATGAGAGCGGCCGCCGTCGCCGTCGCGACGCCGTGCTGTCCGGCTCCGGTCTCGGCGATCAGTCGGGTCTTTCCCATCTTTTTGGCGAGAAGAGCCTGCCCCAGAACATTGTTGATCTTGTGTGCGCCCGTGTGATTGAGGTCCTCCCGCTTCAGGTATATTTTGGCGCCTCCCAGGTCCCGCGTCATCTTGGCGGCGTAATAAAGCCGCGATGGTCTCCCCGCATATTCATTAAAAAGCTGCGTGAGCTCCCGGACGAATTCCGGGTCATTTCTGTAATGCTCGTACGCCTCTTCCAGTTCGATCACAGCGTTCATCAATGTCTCCGGTATGTACTGCCCGCCGTGAACGCCAAATCTTCCTTTGCTCATTTTTTCCTCCTTTGCCATCACCGGGCTTCGATCTGCCTCGTCATTTTCCTCACGGCGCGTACTGCCGCCAGGATCTTATACCGGTCCTTAACTTTGTCTGTCTCGACACCGGATGAGATGTCGACCGCTTTGGGCCCAAGAAGCTGAAGGGCCCGGGGAATATTCTCCGGCGTGAGTCCCCCTGCGAGGATAAATCCCCTGGCGAGGATACTGTCTCTTTCCTTTGCCGCGAGCGACCAGTCAAATGCGGTGCCGGTCCCATACCCGCTGTCCAGGATCACCTCATCCGCTGTGCAATCTGATACGGCGGCGAGTGCTTCCGCGCTTCTGATTTTGAAGGCTTTCCAGACAGGCAGCCCCGTTTTCTTCCTCAGATACTCGATTTGGGTGTTGTCTTCAGTGCCGTGCAGCTGGATCACATCCAATTCCGCATATCGGGCGATCTGTGCCACGGTCTCCGGGTCCTGATCCACAAACACTCCCACCGCCCGGATCTGTGGGTTCAGACGCCTTCTCAGTTTCAACGCCTCCTCCGGTGTCACATTCCGGTGGCTCTTAGGGAAGCCGATGATAAAACCTGCGTAATCCGGGGATGCCTCATTGACATGATCGATGTCGCACTCCCGGAACAGGCCGCAGATTTTGATACCGGGAGCGTAGTGTTCTTTTGTATTGCATCTGTTCATGCGCTGTCTCCGATCCATAACCTGTGTGAATGGCCGTGTTTGTCTCGTAGTTTTTCTATTCAGAAGCAGCAGTTGAGTGCACTTCTCTTATAAACGCGGCTTTGTCAGCAGCTCTCATGAGCGCTTCACCGATAAGGACTGCGTCAGCTCCGCAGGACCGCAGCATGGCGGCGTCTTCCGGCGTCGTTACCCCGCTCTCAGCGATATAAAGGACG
>CACXGR010000332.1 GCA_902767235.1 uncultured Lachnospiraceae bacterium
AAGAAAATGGAAAAACTGGGGTATCTGGAATCTGTCGGCTATTTCCAGGCCTGACATAGGAGGTAATAATGAATACAGACTTTATCAAAGGAGTTGTGGTTCCGATCATCACAGTCATCGACAAAGACGAGAAGATCGATGAGGAAGGAATGCGCCGGCAGGTAGATTTTGTTATAAACGGCGGAATGCACGGTATTCTGGCGTTCGGGTCGAATGGCGAATTTTACCAGATTGAAGAAGATGAGATGGAGCGCGGCCTGAAGATCATGGTCGATCAGGCTGCCGGACGCGTGCCTGTATATTTTGGCATCGGAGCGATCAATACCCGCAAGTGCGTGCGGCTGGCGAAGATGGCTGTGGCAAACGGAGCATCCTGTGTCTCCATTCTGCAGCCCATGTTCTTAAAGCCCACAGCAGAAGAACTGTACAATCATTTTAAAATGATCGCAGACGCTATTCCGGAAACACCGGTACTCATCTACAACAATCCCGGACGCGTCGGTTACGGCATTTCCGCGGATATGATCGACCGCCTGGCGCATACTGTTCCCAATATCGTAGGAATGAAAGATACTTCCGGCGATATCACTCTCACGGAGGAATGCGTAAGGCGCTGCCGCGACATCGGCTTCAAGGTTTTCGGCGGTAAGGATACGCTTCTCTACGCCTCCCTGTGTATCGGCGCAGTCGGCGGCGTATGCACGGCAGGAAACTTTATGCCCGGTCTGATAGGGGATGTGTACGAAAAATTTGTCGCTGGTGATATAAAGGGGTCCCTGGAGGCACAGTTCAAACTCAATCCCGTCCGTCTCTCTATGGACGGCGCGTCCTTCCCGGTCGCGGCCAAGGATATGGCAAATCTCAGGGGACAGAATGTGGGCGACCCTTATCTGCCCAACCTTCCCACTGCAGAAGGACCTGTTCTCGACAAGATCAGAAAGGCAATGGAGACAGCGGGACTTCTCTGATGCCTGCAGAAACATCATACATAGTAAGGAGAATTAAATATAATGAAAATCGGTTTGATCGGACTTGGAATCATGGGAAGGCCCATGGCCAAAAATATACTAAAGGGCGGTTTTCCGGACCTGCTCGTCAGCGACCTGAATCAGGCGGCTGTTGATGACGTTGTTTCCTGCGGCGCTAAGCAGGCAACTAACAAAGAGATCGGAGAGACCTGCGACGTCGTTCTGACTATGCTCCCCAACTCCCCTCACGTCAAAGCCGTTATGCTCGGTGAAGGCGGAGTGGCGAATTACATGAAACAGGGCCAGGTGTTCATCGATATGAGCTCCATCAACCCTGTTGCGAGCAAAGAAGTCGCTGCAGAGCTGGCAAAGAAGGGCGTTGAGATGCTCGACGCACCCGTATCCGGCGGCGAGCCCAAAGCGATCGATGGAACCCTTTCCTTCATGGTAGGCGGCAAGCAGGAGATCTTCGACAAGTTCAAACCCCTCCTTGAGACAATGGGCGCTTCCGTCGTCCGCTGCGGCGAAGTCGGCGCAGGCAATACGACAAAGCTCGCCAACCAGATCATTGTAGCGTGCAACATCCAGGCAGTGGCGGAAGCGTTCACAATGGCGCAGAAGGCCGGCGTAGATCCTCAGCTCGTCTTCGAGGCGATCAAGGGCGGTCTGGCAGGCTCCACAGTCATGAATGCCAAGGCACCTATGATGATCGCCGGCAATGACAAGCCTGGCTTCAAGATCGACCTGCACATCAAGGATCTGAACAATGCTCTTGACTGCGCGCACAGTGTGGGCGCTCCTGTTCCCATGACAGCAGCTGTGCAGGAGATCCTGCAGTGGATGCACAATAATGAAGGCGGCCAGAAGGACCACAGCGCGATCGCACAGTACTATGAATTTCTGACAGGGATCAAGATCGGCAGATAAGCGGTTAAGAAACAACGCGAAAACTAAAAGGCGGGCATATCAGAGGTCAGAAGTCCTCTGATATGCTCACCTTTTATTGTTTTTTATTTCCCATGAAGCAGAACGGGCTCAGAGACCGGTATGACCCCGAGTCAAGGCTCGCAGCGCGGGCCGCTGCGCCGCGTGCGGGTTGCCTGGAAGGCAGCATCTTCCTCTCCGCACGTGTGCGCATTGTGAACTCAGAAACTGGGATGTTCGCGCAGAAGCGCTAAAGTCTGCTCAAGTAGTTCCTGGCTGATGCCGTTAGCCAAAACAGCTTTTTTTATGCTGGGCACGCGCGCGGTCAGTTCTCTGTTGATCAGGTCCTCACTGGTCTGGTCGGCGGCGGCGCATCCCGCGCAGCGCCCTGTCAGGTGGAAGAACACGACGCCACCTTCCACACCCACCACTTGCAGGTCCCCGCCGT
>CACXGR010000333.1 GCA_902767235.1 uncultured Lachnospiraceae bacterium
ATAAATCCGGCCTTCCGGCCGGATCTTAAGTGCTAATACAAGGGGCGTTGCATCTAATGCAACGCCCCTATTGAACTTATACCTGGATCAGAATCGGATGCGGCATCAGCCGAGAAGCTCGATGAAGTCGTCGCCGACCTTAACTTCGCCGGTCTTGAGAGGACGAAGAGTGGAATAGTCCTCCCAGTTGGTGATGATGCAAGGCGTTGTGACTTTGTAGCCTGCTTCCTTGATGGCAGGGATATCAAACTTGATGAGGCACTGTCCTTTCTTGACCTGGTCGCCGTCCTTGACGAAGGTCTCGAAGTGCTGGCCTTCGAGTTTGACAGTGTCGATACCGATGTGCATCAGGATCTCAGCGCCGTCAGTTGTGGTCATCGCCACAGCGTGCTTGGTGTCAAATACCATTGTGATCTCGCCGTCTGCAGGAGCAACCAGCTCACCGATAGTGGGCTCGATCGCAACACCGTCGCCGAGCATACGGCCTGCAAAGGCCTCGTCCTCGACTTCGTTCATGAGGAGCATCTTACCGGTCAGGCATGCACCGAGGACTTCGTCCTTCATCTTGGGAGCAGCAGGTGCAGCGGCGGGAGCAGCTGCGGGTGCGGGCTCTTCATCCTGAACTGCGGACAGCGGGATCGTGCCGTTGCGGAGCTTTTCGACCAGCTCCTCGAAGTTGGACTTCACGATCGTCACACTGGGACCGTAGATGACCTGGATACCGTTGCCCTTTACGACTACGCCGGAAGCGCCTGTCGACTTGAGCAGAGGCTGGTCAACCTTGGAAGCATCATTGAGTGTGAGACGGAGTCTCGTAGCGCAGCAGTCGATATCGCCGGTGAGGTTATCGAGACCGCCGATGCCCTTGAGGATCGCTGCGGACTTGGGATCCACGTTCGCAACAGCAGCTTTGCCGCCTGCGACGCCGACGCCTGTAGCCTTGCGGTACTCGTCCTTGGTGATCATCTTGACTTCTTCGTCGTCGCCTTCACGTCCGGGAGTCTTCAGATCCTTCTTGAGGATGAAGGTGCGGAACACGAAGAAGTAGAGCACGAAGTAGATCACGAACAGAGGCAGCAGACGGACCCAGTGCGTCTTGGCATTGCCGGGCAGTACACCATACAGGATCAGATCGATCAGTCCGTCTGAGAATGTGGTACCGACGAGGATGTCAAACAGATCGCAGAGCAGGAATGCCATACCTGCGAATACAACGTGGATACCGAAAAGCACGGGAGCCAGGAAGAGGAAAGTGAACTCGATGGGCTCTGTGACACCGGTAAGGAAGGATGTCAGAGCGACGGAGAACAGCAGGGATCCTGCCTCTTTTTTCTTTTCGGGTCTTGCGCATGAGTACATTGCGAGAGCTGCGCCCGGAAGACCGCCCATCATGAAGGGATACTTACCGGCGAGGAATTTCGCAGACTCGTCGAATACGGTAGTGTTGGGGTCAGCGAGCATTCTGAAGAAGATGTTCTGAGCACCCTGGACAACTTCGCCGCCGATCTCGCGTGATCCGCCGACACCTGTCTGCCAGAAAGGCATGTAGAAGATGTGGTGCAGACCGAAGGGGATCAGGGCACGCTCGATGCAGCCGTAGATGAAGGTTCCGAAGAGACCTGCCGCATTAACGATGTCGCCGAGCAGGTAGATACCGGACTGGATCGGAGGCCAGATGAAGTAGCAGATGAAACCGGTCAGGATACCGAATACCATACACATGATCGGAACGAAACGAGTGCCGGAGAAGAATGCCAGTGACTGGGGCAGCACCTGTTTGTAGAACTTGTTGCAGGTCAATGCTGCGAGCAGACCCGCCAGGATACCGCCGAAGACACCCATCTGAAGTGTCTGGATACCAAGTGCAGTGGCGATCGCGCCGTCCTTGACGTTGGGACCGATACTGCCGTCCGCAAGAATGGAACCGTCGATGGTGAGCAGTACGTTCATGGTGGTCAGCATGATCAGATAGTAGATCGCTGCGGAGAGAACCGCAACACCCTTCTCTTTTTTGGCCATGCCAAGGGCAACTGCCAGAGCGAAGATCAGGGCCAGATTTCCGAACACTGCATTGCCGGCGCCGTTGAGCAGCTGGAAGAACATGAAGAGTGCATTTCCTTCATGAAGAATACCGTCCAGATGATAGGTAGCGATCGTGGTCGGATTTGTAAATGAGCTTCCTATTCCTAGCAGAATACCTGCAGGCGGGAGTACTGCGATCGGCAGAAACAGTGACTTACCGATCTGCTGGGCGACTGCAAAAGCCTGAGAGCCGCCGTTACCTTTTTTCTTTGCCATAGTTTTTCCCTCTCATTAATAAATGAAAAAAACGTTTACGTTACATATTAAGGATACGACATGAAAACGATTTCAATACATAATTATTTTATTATTTTTAGCTTTTTTTTATAAAAGTAAGAGAAATCTATAGGCGGAGCACGAAAACATGGTAAAATAAAGACGGTCATATACACAAAAAGGAGACCGGGAACGGATCCCGCAGTAATGAGAAACAGGGGGGAAAAATGGACGATATCATTATTCTGGTGGATGAAAACGGCGATGAGCAGGAATTTGAGGTCCTGGATACGGTGGAATACGAGGGGAACCGATATGTAGTCCTGATCAGTAATGACGATGACGAAGTGACGATCCTGAAAATCTTGTCCGACGACGGGGATGACCTGGAACTGATCTCCTGCGAGGATGATGTCACAGAAGAGGTATATCATATCTTCAAAGAGAACAATGCGGACAAGTTCGATTTTGAGGAGTGAGACGGGCCGCAGATCAGAAGAAAACGGAACCCGGCCGGGTTCCCGGCAAAACGAAAAGACCGCTGACGCAGACTGCAGATCGGATGATCGGCAGCGCGCCGGCGGTCTTACTGTTGTGTACGCTTTACTGGAAGCCCCGCACAGAAGAGCGGACAGGATCAGATGTAGTTCCTGTTGCCCCAGTGGATCACGGACAGCATGCCGGGGCCCGTGTGGGCACCGATCACGGGACCCAGCCCGCAGATCAGGACGTCGGCATCGGGGCAGGCGGCGAGAATACGGCTGCGCGCCGCCTCTGCTTCTTTCTCACAGTCTGCGTGGGCAATGATGACTTCATGGGGCATTTCCGGGTCAAAAGACGCTTTGAAGCAGTCTGTCAGGAAGGCGGATGCTCTCGGAAGGCCTCTCTTTTTGGCGATGCTGATCAGGCTTCCGTCGTCCGCGATCTTCAGGATCGGCTTGATGCTCAGCACGGTGCCGGCCACTGCGGTCGCAGCGGAGATGCGCCCTCCTCTGTACAGATACTTGAGATCGTCCACGAGAAACCAGTGGCACACCTTCCCGACGCTTGCGCGCAGGCCGGCGGCGTTGTCGGAAAGAGCGGCGCCGTTCTCACGGTCTTTGACAGCCTTCCGCAAAAGAAGTCCCATTCCGCCGGTAGCGGCGCGTGTATCCACGACCTCGATCCGGATCCCTTCGAATTCCTCCTCGATCTCCTCGGCGGCAGTGAGGGCGGAGGAGTAGGTGCTGCTCAATCCGCCGGACAGAGAAAGGTAGAGAATATCGTGCCCTTTGAGCGCCTCCCTCCGGAAAACCTCATGGTAATAGTAGGGCGTGATCTGACTGGTATGGGTCGGCTCGCCCCTTCGCATGGCGTCATAAAACGTCTTCAGTTCCCCGTCGGAGAGGCGGTTCTTCATGATCAGTTCATCGCTGCCCAGAACATACTCCATGGGAATGATGACGACGCCCTTGTCCTCTATGTACTGCTGTTCAATATCGACGGAGGCGTCGATGCAGATTACGTATTCATTCATAGCTTATATATACTGATCCTTCCTATATTTTGCATTAATGAATCAAGTGTTGATTTAAGAAACAACTGTGTATTATTATACGTATGCGCATAATCTTCATACAACCATAACATTGCGCAGTATTGTGGAAGAAACTACAGAAAAGGTGCAAATCGTATCATTTTACACAGAATAGAGATTATGTGGGTATTATTGTCGGAAAGGGAGGCAGAGATATTTGGACAAAAGAGTGATGAAGACCAAAAGAGCGATCCACAGCGCGCTGACGCAGATCCTCTCTGAAAAGCCCATCGAGGAGATCACGGTGACAGAGATCGCCGATGCGGCGGAGATCAACCGGAAAACATTCTACAACTACTACAGCAGCGTCTATATGGTGGCGGAGGAAATGGAGGACGAGATCGTCATGCGCTTTGAGGAGACGCTGCGAAAGATCGATTTTGACACCCTGCTCAAAGATCCGCAGACGACCTTCATCACACTGGCCAGGCTGATCACATCGGATCTGGTCTTTTATGAAAATATCCTGACAAACCGAAATGAAGTTTTTTTCCTGCAGAAGATCATCACGACGCTCAAACAGCGGATCATGACGCTGTATGCCGATGAGATCGCCATGGACCGCGAGATGGCGGAGTATGTTCTCGAATATATCGTTGCGGGCCTGGTGTCCGTATATCAGAAATGGTTTACCAGCGGCAAAAAGATGGATATCGAGTACCTCTCCAGCAGTGTCAGCACGCTTGCCGTATACGGCATCGCAACACTTTTGGAAGATCAGAAGAAAGAGTGAGCATGAAAGCCCCGACTCTGTTATAATAAAGACAGAAGATCAACCGTTCCGGGATCGATGTTTTATTCCGGCTCCAAAAGGAGGTATAGGTATGGATAAACAGATCATCATCACAGTGGGAAGAGAATCGGGAAGCGGCGGACATGCGATCGCCAAAAAAGTGGCGGAACTTATGGGGATCTCCTGTTACGACAAGAAAAAGCTTGTGGAAGGCACGGCAGAGTTCAGCGGACTGAACAAAAACTATGTGAGAAAACTGGACGAGAAACCGGCCGGCTTCCCTTTTTCCGGCAGGATCGGCGCCTTTGAGGAATCGCCGGAGAGCAATGTGGCCAAAAAGACATTTGACTACATCAGGAATATCGCAGACAGCGGAGAGAGCTGCGTGATCGTGGGACGCTGCGCGGATTCCGTGCTCGGGAAAATCCCAATGTCCTGAGGGTATTTGTGGTCGGAGACGCGGATCAGAAGACAGAGCGGATCGCGAAGATCCGACAGATCAGCCTTGAAGAGGCGGAGGCGGAGCGCAAGGAGACCGACAGGTTCAGACGCGCCTATCACAACTTCTACAGCGAAACGAAGTGGGGGGATTCCAGGGCGTATGACCTGATCATCAATTCCAGCCGTCTGGGCATACAGGGAACGGCGGAGATCATCAAACAGTTTGCGCAGGCCTATATGGAGGAATAAAATGAGCTACTGCCCCAATTGCGGAAAAGAGAATACGGCGGGGGGAAAATTCTGCATTCACTGCGGGACCAGGCTCCCTGTGCCGCCCGGATCCGATGACAGCCGTCAGCGCAGCGCTTCCGGAAACGGCAGCAGCGCAGTGACAGGAAGTGGCGGGCGCAGCGGAGCAGGCAGAGAGGAAGTCATCTACACATCCGCTGTCCGCAGGAATATCGCCGTCTGCGTCATTCTGAGCATCCTGACGCTGGGCATCTATTATCTGATCTGGATGTGCAGACTCAACAGTGACATCAATGAGATGTCGCAGGACAGCAGCGCACCGGGCGGCGCCATGCTCGTACTGCTTGTGTTCCTGACGCTGGGGATCTATCATCTGTACTGGCTCTATAAGATGGGAGAGAAGTGCGACCGGATCACCGGACAGGACGCCCACAGCAGTATCATATATCTTCTGCTGGGGATCGTAGGACTGGGGATCGTCTCTTATGCGCTGATGCAGGATACGATCAACCGGGTGCTGGAGTAAAAGCGCATGTAAGACGGAGCACCGTGCCGATTGATAAGAACGACAAAACAGCAGAGGCTGCACAATGGCAGCCTCTGCTGTTTGTTTTCGATCACTGTTTGCCTGCGACGGCCTTAGTCTTATACCTGCTTAAATGCGGGCGTATCAGCCGGTGCGTTCAGAAGAGCCTCGAGCTCGTCATCCAGCTTGAGGAGCGTGATGGAGAATCCGGCCATCTCCAGAGAGGTCATGTAGTTGCCGACCAGTGTCTTGGCAACGACGATACCCTTGTCGGCCAGTACCTTGGAGACCTCGAGATTTGCGATATAGAGCTCGCTCAGAGGCGTGCCGCCCATGCCGTTGACCATGACGGCGACTCTGTCGCCCTTGCCGTAGATGCCCTCTGCCAGGATCTTGTCAAGCATCTGATCCACTGTGGCGCTTGCGGGGCCGATCTTCTCCTTGTGCGTGCCGGGCTCGCCGTGGATGCCGATGCCGATCTCAACTTCGTCTTCTGCGAGCTCGAATCCGGGCTTTCCGACTGCGGGGACCGTGCAGGGCTCGATCGCCATGCCCATGGAGCGGACATTGGCGATGACCTTTTCGGCAACTGCCTTTACTTCCGCAAGGCTTGCGCCTTCTTCAGCCTTGGCGCCTGCGATCTTGTGTACGAAGATCGTACCTGCGATTCCTCTGCGGCCTGTGGTCCATGTGCTGTTCTCAACAGCAACGTCGTCTGCCACGATGACCTGAGCGACTTCGATATCCTCGTCGCCCGCCATCTCACCGGCCATCTCGAAGTTCATAACATCGCCGGTGTAGTTCTTGATGATCAAGAGAGCGCCCTTGCCGCACTCAGTCGCCTTGATGGCCTCATAGACCTGGTCGGGAGTGGGAGAGGTGAACACTGCGCCTGCTACAGCGCCGTCCAGCATTCCTTTTCCGACATATCCGCCGTGAGCGGGCTCATGTCCGGAGCCGCCGCCGGAGATCAGGACGACCTTGTCGGTCTTCTTGGCGCCGGTACGGATCACAACGTCGGTGCCCTCTACGCGCTCAACATACTCGGGATGAGCTGCGACCATGCCGCGGAGCATCTCATCGACTACATTGTCAACCCCATTGATCAGTTTCTTCATTTGAATACCTCCTGTGAAAATAATTAAATTTTCTGCATCCTATTTTGACAGTTCTGTTCCCCATAACAGATACTGACAATGCACATGGTCAGCTGAGCTTGGAGGTGTTTCTCGCCTCCTCCGCTGCAGCGATCACTTCATCGAGCGAAGCGCCGGAAGTGGATGTCACGGCGGCGCTGATCGCACCTTCAAGGACGGGCGCGTCTGCAATGCGGACGTTGATATTGTCGCCCAGCATTTCGATCGCCATCTCGGCGCTCATGATGCCGCTGCCAAGATCCGCCAGTACAGCTACGCCGTCACCGGTATCGGCAGCTTTGATGGCCGACATAATGCGGAAAGCGTCTGTTCCGATCGCGCCGCTCTCCATTCCGCCGGCAGCTATGATGTGCTCGTTCTCCGAGGCCATCTCCATAGCCAGATCATAGATTCCCTCTGCAACTTTGACGCTGTGTGATACGATTACGATCCCTACCATAACTTTATCCCTTTATAAAATCGCGGACAGCCTGCATCGTATAGGTGGCGGAGGTGGCGCCGGGATCCTGATGCCCGATACTGCGCTCTCCCAGATAGCTGGCTCTTCCCTTGGTCGCAATGATCGTCTTGGTGTACTCTACGCCTTCCTCCGCAGCTTTGCACATGGCGTCCAGCGCGTCATTTACGGAAGCGCCGCTGTCAACGGCTGCGCTGTAAGCTTCGAATGCGGGGATGATCGCGTCGAGCATGGTCTTCTCGCCCTTTACGGCTTTGCCGCGTTTCTGAATGCCCGCGATCACGGCTTCAAATACCGCCTTGCCGTCCTGGGCGGTAAGCGCAGTCTTGCCGGCACATACCTTACCCGCCTGCATATAAGCGGTCCCGTAGAGAGGCCCCGAAGCGCCACCTACCTTGGAAAGAAGCGTCATTCCGGTCTTCTTGAGAAGATCCCCGATATTGTCGCTGTCTTTGGGCAGGATAGCGAGCACCTCCGTGAAACCTCTTGCCATGTTGATCCCGTGGTCCGCATCACCGATCTCGCGGTCGAGTTCAGTGAGAAAATCTTTGTTCTCAATGATGCGGTTTCCGATCATTTCAATACAATCGTAGATTTTCGATGACATAAATAACTACCTCCATATACATTATTACAGCCCTTTTACAGACTGCCCGACATGCGCCGGCACCCAAGCAGCCGTATGCATGTTTTCACTGATAAGTATAGCACTATTGCAAAATATTTTGTGCTTTTTTTACGTATTTCAGGCCGCACTTGCGCAATTTCAATGGTTTGCTGTATAATTCAAAAAGTGCCGGTCGACCAGGTATATATTTATGAAACATTATTTGATTGACAGCGAGAATGTCGGAGACTTCTGGATCCCGCTGCTGGAGATACCGGCGGACCAGGCGGAGCTGATCGTATTCTATACCAAGAACAGCCCCCACATGAGTTATGACAGTCTCATCAGACTCAAGGAATCCGACAGAAAAGTCATTTTTATTAAGTGCTATGAAGGAACGAACGCGCTGGATTTCCAGCTTTGTTCCGAACTCGGATACTGCATTGCACGCAATGAGAATGACGACTTCATCATCGTGACCAACGATACGGGATACGACGCGGCGGTGAAGTATTGGAGACGCAAAGAGTATTCCGTAAAGCGGATCGCCGGCAAGGACAGCAGGACCGGCAGCCGCAAAAAAGGAAACCTTGCAAGACATGATGTCGCGGCGGAGGTGAGTTCCATTCTTCATAAGCTGGTGAATGCAGCGGATTCTGAGGAAACGGGACTTTCCGGCAGCGGACAGCATGCGGAGAGCAGTATGGGATCCGGGCATATCGATGAAGCCGAAGAGGATGTCATGATCATCCCGGATGCGGACGAAAGCTCGGACGGCGAACTCTGGGAAGAGGACGCAGACCGCGCATATGCCGATGATCCCGACCAGGAAGAGCAGCCGGCGTACGACGAAGAGCCCGAGGACGACGAAGTAGCAGAGGACGACGAAGTAGCAGAGGACGACGAAG
>CACXGR010000334.1 GCA_902767235.1 uncultured Lachnospiraceae bacterium
AAGGGGTACTGCAGGGTCTCGTAGAGGCCGGAGTCGATGATCTCCTGCGCCACGGCCAGCTTATGGGTCGTGATGCCGATGTGGCGGATCAGGCCTTTTTCTTTGGCTTCCACAAGACATTCGTACATGCCGGTGCCGTCGCCGGGGCGGTAGCACTGCGGGACCATGTGCAGCTGGTAGATGTCGATGTAGTCGGTGCGGAGATTCCTCAGCGAAGTCTCGAGATCCTTCCAAAAGGCCTCCGGTGTTTTGGCAGCGGTCTTGGTGGCGATGTACACTTTGTCGCGCATGCCGTCAAAGGCCTGTCCGACCTTCTCCTCGCTGTCGGTGTAAGCCCTGGCAGTGTCGAAAAAACGCATACCCCCGGCATAAGCTTCCTGCAGGAGCCTGACGGCTTCTTCGGTGGTGTCTCTCTGGATCGGAAGACATCCGAAGCCGTTCTGGGGGACGGTGATTTCTGTGCGGCCAAGCCTGACTGTTTTCATAAAATACCTCACTTTCTCGATTTCTTACCTTGGTTTTTCATTACCTTAAAGGTCGAGTGTTGACAACTGTCAACATTCGACCTTTAAGGTCTATTGATCAGCGCCAGCGCTTTTTGCGCGTTCTTTTCTTTTTCCAGCTCCAGGATGGTCTCGCCGCCGGCGTGCGCAAGCCGAAGGGCCGGCGCCTCCATAGCCCAGGGGGCGACGCCGTTTTCGGACCGGATCAGCCACTTGCACTTTCGGACCGACAGGATGTCTTCCTTGAGCAGGTATTTCCAGGAAAAGCCTGCGGGAATGTAGACGGCCTTCTCTCCGATCCGGAATTTTTCGACGCGGACGCTGTTCTTAAAGTCACCTTTAAGGTCACATGTAAGGTCGTGATTGCCGTTAGGGGGCAGCAGCGGGATCATCTTGTTGAACATAATTCTCCTGTTTCCTTTGAAAGATGAAAACGAATACGATTAAGTCAAAATTGTTGACTTCACCGCTGTAAAGTGATAGGGTGTTTCTTGGTTTATAAAAAATTTAGAAACTTTATTGAATGATAATACATTTTGAAGATTACGGCAATCGCCGGGGAAAGATCCATGACCGCAGCTGACTATCTCGACAAAATCTTAGAGAGAATGACCGCCACCCACGACATCGAGCGCGGCTTTGGCGCAGACGGCAGGACCTTCGACGCCTACGCGCAGTACAATTCCTTCGCTGAAAAGTACGTCCTGACGCGCAAGGCGAATCTGTGGAAGGTCAGCGAATCCGAGCACGTACTCTTTCTTACCGTGCCCGCCGGCGCGGATCCGGAAGTGTTCTATGAGGACGCCGGCCGCCTGATCGACGGCTATATGGAGCCGGTCCTTGCCAGAGCGCAGGAGAAGTATCCGCCAAAAGATCACATGCGCACGTTCCTCACCGTCGTTCTTTTGATGGAGCAGACCCCCGAAGAGGAGCTTGTGAAAAAGATCCGCAGATACCGGTACGACAGGAGCTATCTCTTCTCTCTGCGGGGATATTCGCAGGGCCGCCTGATCGCCGTGGATCTTCCCGGGGAAAAAGTCTATACAAGTCCCGCCGCAAAGGATGTCGCCGGATTCTACCGGCAAGTCCTCTGAGGCCTCACTAAGTATATAGAGACACAAAGGAAATGCATTAGTGAAAGGAGTATTCAATGAATGCAGCAGTAATCTTGATCATCTCCATCATCGTTCTTGTGGCAGGCTATGTCCTCTACGGCGGATGGCTGGCAAAACAGTGGGGAATTGACCCCAAGCGCACGACGCCTGCCCATGAAATGGAAGACGGGATGGACTATGTCCCTGCAAAAGCACCTGTTCTGATGGGACACCACTTCTCCTCGATCGCAGGTGCGGGCCCGATCAACGGTCCTATTCAGGCAGCTGTCTTTGGTTGGGTTCCTGTGCTGCTCTGGGTTCTGATCGGAGGCATCTTCTTTGGCGGCGTACATGATTTTGGCGCCCTGTTCGCCTCGATCCGCCACAAAGGACAGTCCATCGGCGAAGTTATCTCGGGATCCATGGGAAGGACCGCCAAGCGTCTCTTTATTATATTCAGCTATCTGACCCTTCTGCTGGTCGTCGCTGCATTTGCATCGATCGTTGCCAATACCTTCGGCACGACAACTTCTGCCGGTGCAATGAGAGAGGGCGCGGCTCTTGAAGCTAACCTTTCCACGGCCATGATCTCGCTCCTGTTCATTGTACTGGCCATGATCTTCGGCTTCCTTGTATATCGCCGCAATGTATCCGTCGGTCCCGCGACCGCGATCGGTGTTGTCGGCATCGTTGTGATCGTCTTTATCGGCCTCAATTTC
>CACXGR010000335.1 GCA_902767235.1 uncultured Lachnospiraceae bacterium
GGCGGATACCAGATTCCTGCTGTCGCACTCGTCCTTTCTTCCAGGCTTTGGCACTGTGAAATGGAGAGAAAATGTAATCAACAAAAAACAGGTTTCCTATGTAGTATGGAACTCTCCTTGGCGTTATTACGAATATACGGCGCCTGAGGAATATGGCTCAGACGGCAGATACCACATCATAGGACATGTACCGGTTCCCATGATCGACAGAGGGTATTGGCCTGAGAGACATATGCCGCAGATGCCCTGCTTCTTCCATGACAAGGACAACAGGATCGTTAACATTGATCTGGGCTGCGCGATGATACCGAGGATCATGGCGAATTCCGATGACTTTGAAGAGTCTTTTAAAAGGATTCCTTCGCTCTGTGTCCTCGAACTCGAGCGGTTTGCCCGGGGAGAAGAGAAGCCGGCAGTTTACATTTCACCTTTAAGTTAGGGTGTTGACACTTGTCAACACCCTAACTTAAAGCTCAGTTTGCCTTTACCATTTGCCAAATATATAATGGGCTGTGGAGGAGGACACTTCACCTTAAAGGTCGCGTAACCGAAAGGTCGCGTAACCGAAAGGTCGCGTAACCGAAAGGTCGCGTGGCCAAAGGACCACCAAGGAGGACTTATGGATTTTATCAAACAGAATCGGAACCGGATCTATCTGGGAATAACGATCGCCGCGCTGGTTCTCGCAGTCATCCTCTGTATTGACTACAGTGCAAGGAGAAAGGCGGAAAAGTCAGAAGCGGCGCAGACTGCGACGACCCGGACCGAAAAAGAAAAGAAGGACAAAGTCCTGATCTCCGTCAACACCGGGACGATCCGGGACGGGCTCGCCGATATGGGCGTCCTGATCACGCAGGAGTACTATTTTACCCAGGTGGAGACCTACACCAAGGAGAAGAACATTTTCCTGGTCATCCCTTCGACATCGGCCTTCACATACAGCTACGACGGAGCTGTCATGGCCGGCGTTGACTTCGAAAAGATCCTCGTGGAGACGGACGAGGACCGCAGAACCATCACCGTCACGATGCCTTCTTCGGAGATTCAGGCCGTGACCATCGACAAGGACACATTCAAGATCTACTCGGAAAAGGATTCCCTCTGGAATCCCTTAAAGCTCGAAGACTACAACATCTCACTGGACGAGTTCGAGACGGCGGCCAAGGAGAAGGCGCTTGCGAGCGGTATTTTGACACGGTCGGACGAACAGGCTCAAAATATCGTGCGCCGGTTCATCCAGAGCCTGCCCGGGATGTCGGGATACACTGTGGAGTTTCAGTGAGATCATCGTGGAGGACAAAACTGTGAACATGAAGAAAATAATGATCATCGCGCTCCTGATTCTTGCGGCCGTTGTCTCGGCTACGGTGGTGGCGCCCATGGCCGCGGACCCGGCCAACCACAGGCATTCCATCGAGCAGACGGATGACAAGATCGCGTCTGTCATGGCCTTGTCCGGAGGCGCGGCAGCCACATCGGCTACGCTTTCCCTCCTGCCGGGCGACATCTGCACGCCGCTGTCGGAGCAGCTCGCCGAGATGGCCAAATACTTTCTGCTGATCCTGAGCGCCCTGTATCTGGAAAAGTTTCTGATCAGCCTTTCGGGGTATATTTCTTTCATGGCGCTGATCCCGCTCGCGCTGGTGATCCTGATCATCGCGATCGCCGCCCGCAAAAAGAACTTGTACAGCACGGCAGCCAAGGTGGCGATCATGGCGGTCATTATCTTCGGCATTGTGCCGGCCAGCGTCAGGCTCTCCGACATGGTCTACCAGACCCAGGCCGCCAAAGTCAACGAAACGATTGAAGAGTACAACAATCTCGAGATCGGCGGCGACGCCGACGGCGGGTTCATCAACGAGATCACGTCCCTCACTTCCAATACGATCGATGAGATCACGGACTTTATCGATAACCTGATGGAATCTCTCGCCGTGATGATCGTGACGGCCTGTCTGATCCCGCTGCTTGTGTTTGTATTTCTGGTATGGCTGTTGAAGGTGATCTTCGCCTCCAACACCGTCGTCTTCGACAAATTGTGATGCGGCTATTTCACCTTTAAGGCAGCGTGTTGACAAATCTGCGATTTTGTCAAGACGGCACCTTAAAGGTGCATTGGGGAAAGATGGAAAAAGAAAATGCTGATACGAACCGCTACAATAGAAGATGCCGAAAGGCTTTTGGAAATCTATTCCTATTATGTGGAAAACACAGCGATCTCCTTTGAGTACGAGACGCCCTCTCTGGAAGAATTCCGGGGGCGCATATCTCAAACGCTGGAGAAGTATCCTTATCTTGTACTTGAGGAGGACGGCCGGATCCAAGGCTACACCTACGCCGGTGTCTTTAAAGGGAGAGCCGCCTATGACCACTGCTGTGAAGTATCGATCTATCTGGACCGCAATGCAAAAGGAAACGGATACGGCAGAGCCCTGTACGAAGCCCTTGAAGAGGAACTGAAAAAGCAGGGGATCATCAACCTGTATGCCTGCATCGGCGACCCGATCACAGAGGACGAATACCTGACGAAGAACAGCGAGAATTTCCACCGGCACATTGGGTATACCAAGGTGGGCGAGTTCCACAGGTGCGGATATAAATTCGGACGCTGGTACAACATGATCTGGATGGAGAAGATCATGTGACCGCTGAGCCGGAATGATCCGACAATGATCCGACAATGCAATAAACCACCTTAAAGGTGACTTGCAGTAA
>CACXGR010000336.1 GCA_902767235.1 uncultured Lachnospiraceae bacterium
ATGGAGGTTTATGATGTTCAAGATCATTAAGAAGGAGAATCTGGCCCCCAACATCTACCTGATGGATGTAGAGGCGCCCAGAATTGCCAGACATGCCCTTCCCGGACAGTTCCTGATCGTTCGGGTTGACAAGGACGGCGAGAGGATTCCTCTGACAATCTGCGATTACGACAGCGAGAAGGGAATCGTTCAGATCGTATTCCAGGTCATCGGCGGCGAGACATACCGCATGTCCTTCCTGGAAGAGGGAGACAGCTTTGCAGATATGGTGGGCCCTCTCGGGAAGCCTTCTGATCTTACGGAGCTCTCTGTCGACGAGCTCAAAAAGATGAAGATCTGCTTCATCGCCGGCGGCGTCGGAACAGCGCCTGTATACTGCCAGCTCAAATGGCTCAAGAAGATGGGCGTGGAAGTCGACTGCATCCAGGGCGCAAGGACCAAGGACATCATCATCCTGGAAAAGGAGATGAGCGAGGTCTCCAACTTGCATATCTGCACGGACGACGGATCCTACGGAATAAGCGGCAATGTCTGTGTAGCACTTCAGAAACTCTGGGATGAGGGAAAGAGATTTGACAGGGTTGTGGCGATCGGCCCTATGATCATGATGAAATTCGTATGTCAGCTCACCAAACAGCTCGGCGTTGAGACGATCATCTCCATGAACCCCATTATGGTGGACGGCACCGGAATGTGCGGCGCATGCCGTCTGATGGTGGGAGACAAGGTCAAGTTCGCATGCGTCGACGGACCTGAGTTTGACGGCCACCAGGTGGATTTTGCCCAGGCCATGCAGAGAATGAAACTGTATGCAACGGAGGAAGGACGCCTGTATCTGAAGGCCAAAGAGGGTGACACGCACCACGGCGGCTGCGGAAACTGCGCAGGATGACCTGACCGGGCTTTGAACCTTTTAAGGATGTAAACAGAAAGGACATACGTTATGGATATGATGAAGAAAGTTCCGGTTAGGGAACAGGATCCCAAGGTCCGGGCTGCCAATTTTGAAGAGGTCTGCCTCGGATATAATAAGGAAGAGGCGGAGGCAGAGGCACAGAGATGCCTGAACTGCAAGAATCCCAAATGTGTGCAGGGATGTCCCGTCAATATCGATATTCCCGGCTTTATCTCCAGACTCAAGGAGAGCGACGTCAAGGGCGCTTATGATGTGATCGGAAAGTCTTCCTCCCTGCCCGCGATCTGCGGCCGCGTCTGCCCCCAGGAGACACAGTGCGAGGGCAAATGTGTCAGAGGCATCAAGGGAGAAGCCGTCTCCATCGGCAAGCTCGAGAGATATGTGGCCGATACGGCGCGCGCCATGGGCATCAAGCCCAAGAGCGCAGAAAAGAAGAACGGACACAAGGTCGCTGTCATCGGTTCCGGCCCCGCAGGTCTCACCTGCGCCGGCGATCTGGCCAAGCTCGGATACGACGTCACGATCTTTGAGGCGCTGCACAAGGCCGGCGGCGTGCTGGTCTACGGCATTCCCGAATTCCGTCTTCCCAAGGATGCGGTAGTTGAGAAGGAGATCGAGAATGTCAAGTCCCTCGGTGTCAAAATAGAGACAGACTGTGTCGTGGGCAAATCCACCTCTATCGATGACCTGATGCAGAATGAGGGCTATGAAGCTGTTTTCATCGGCTCCGGCGCAGGCCTTCCCAAATTCATGGGCATTCCCGGCGAGCAGGCCATGGGCGTTTTCTCAGCCAACGAATATCTGACAAGAAGCAATCTGATGAAGGCCTTCAGCGATGCATCCAGAACGCCGATCATGAAGCCGAAGAAGGCTGTCATCGTGGGCGGCGGCAACGTCGCGATGGACGCCGCCAGAACGGCGCTCCGCCTCGGCGCTCAGACCCACATCGTTTACAGAAGAAGCGAGGAAGAGCTCCCGGCCAGACGCGAAGAAGTGCTTCACGCCAAGGAAGAGGGGATCGTCTTTAATCTTCTGACCAATCCCGTTGAGATCCATGCGGATGAGAACGGCTGGGTAAAGGGCATCACCTGCCTGCGCATGGAACTGGGCGAGCCCGATGCTTCCGGCAGACGCAGACCTGTCGAGATCCCCGGATCCGAGTTCTATATCGAGTGCGACGCGGTCATCATGTCCCTCGGAACATCTCCCAATCCGCTGATCTCCTCCACGACCAAGGGTCTGGAGGCAAACCGCAGAGGCTGCATCGTGGCCGATGAGGAGAAGGGACAGACTTCCAAGGAAGGCGTATTTGCGGGCGGCGACGCAGTGACAGGCGCAGCGACTGTCATCCTGGCCATGGGTGCGGGCAAAGCTGCCGCAAAGGGTATCGACGAGTATCTGTCTTCGAAGTAATTGGGTCACAGCAATGCAGGAAACGGGAGCGCGCACCGCGCACAAGGCGGTATGCGCTCCCTTTTTGAGAGAGTAAGAGGAATCAATGACGGAGATCTTGGATTTTTCTGCGAATGTGCAGAGAGATATTTTCGGAAGCAAGGACCACTATGTGAGGAAGATCGAGAAGGACCTGAACGTAGCGGTGATCGTGAGAGACGGCGTAGTCAAGGTGACCGGGGATGACATCGCGGTGAAGAAAGCAGTGGGCATATTGCAGAATCTGGCGGG
>CACXGR010000337.1 GCA_902767235.1 uncultured Lachnospiraceae bacterium
CTCAAGGCGGCATCCGCGCTGGCGCCCAATCTCCAAAAGATCAGCAGCGAGCGAATCCGGGATGAGCTGGAGAAGACACTCCTGTCCGAGAGGCCGGACCTGCTCAGCACAGCCTGGAAAGCAGGGATCACCAAAGAATTTCTGCCGGAATTTGACCGCTGCATGGAGACGCCGCAGAACAATCCGCACCACTGCTATACAGTGGGTGAGCACACGCTCAAAGGCGTGAGCCTGATCCGAAGAGACAGGATCCTGCGGCTCACAATGCTGCTGCATGATATAGGGAAACCTGCCGTAAGGACCACGGACGAGAAGGGGATCGACCATTTCTACGGCCATCCGTCCGTGAGCAGGGAGATGGCCGTTCAGATCCTTCGAAGACTCAAATATGACAACGACACGATCCGCAAAGTGACGAGACTGGTCGAATACCATGATCTGGCGGTGCGCCTCACGGAGCCGGCCGTCCGAAAAGCGGTCGTGAAGCTGGGAGAAGACCTCTTCCCGCTCTTTCTGGAAGTAAAGCAGGCCGATCTTTTGGCACAGAGCAGCTATCAGAGAGAGGAAAAGCAGGCGAACCTGGATCAGCTTGGAGCGCTCTATGCGGGAATCATCGCGCGGGGCGACTGCCTGAGCCTGAAAGATCTGGCCGTGAGCGGCTCGGATATCATATCCTGCGGCGTACAGCCGGGAAGGCAGGTCGGTGAGATCCTGTCGCAAATGCTGAACGAAGTGCTCAATGTGCCCGGCCACAATGACAGGGAATACCTGCTCAGGCGATTTGTAAATGTGTAAAAATAACGAAATTCAGGGAGATTGTGATAGAGTAAGTCGGGGATTCTTGTGTTGACAAACACATAGAAACCGATTATAAATTTAATAGTATAGAGACAGGAGTAGAACTCTCTGATCAAATTAGGAGGAACAAAAATGAACAAAACAGATATGATCGCGGCTATTTCCGATAAGACCGGACTTACAAAAAAGGATGCAGAAAAGGCCCTCAAGGCTTTCACAGATACAGTGGCAGAGGAACTCGCTAAGGGCGGCAAGGTTCAGATCGTCGGCTTCGGCACATTCGAAGTGAGCGAGAGAGCAGCAAGAATCGGTATCAACCCCCACACACGCCAGCCCCTGAACATCGGCGCATCCAAGGCTCCCAAGTTCAAGGCCGGAAAGGCTCTGAAGGATGCGATCAACTGATCATCATCTGATTTGATTATTTGCTGATACAAAGCCCGGAGTTTGCCTCCGGGCTTTATCATACCCCGGAAAGGGATTCCCGCTTGAATGGAAACAGGAGGAGTGGTTATGAGACTGGACAAATATCTCAAGATCTCCAGATTGATCAAGAGACGCACGGTGGCCAATGAGGCCTGCGACAACGGCAGGGTGACGCTGAACGGCAGGGTGGCCCGCGCCTCTGCAGAAGTAAAGCCCGGAGACATCATCGGGATCGCTTTCGGAAACCGGGAGACCCGCGTCGAAGTGCTCGCCGTGCAGGAAAACGTGCGCAAGGAGGCGGCGTCGGAGCTCTTCAGGTATCTTCCCGCTTCCGAAGAGCAGTGACATGTAATTCTGAACTCTTTATAAAATCATCGATGGCGCATTGACGGCATCGAAAGATCAGGGGTAAGATGAGTTAGATATAACGGACGACACGGAGAAAGGAGGAGCCAATGGCCTGGAAGACATCTACCGATGCCGGCAACCGGCAGCAGAACGAGCTGAACATGTGGCTCGCCGCAGTGGTCGTCGGAATTCTGATCGTGGTGATCATGGTGGCATGCTTCGGACTGTTCCGGAAACTGCAGGATAACAAGCGGCAGATCGCCGATCTGAACGAGCAGATCCGCACGGAAGAGCAGAGAGCCGATGATATTGAGGAATTCAGGCAATACACCGAGACCAGAGAATATATTGAAGAGATCGCCCGGGAGAAGCTGGGACTGGTTTACGAGGGCGAAGTGATCTTCAAAGAGGAACCTGCCAAAAAGTGAGCTGCCGCGCTGCGGCGGCTCTTTTTTTGACAACGCGCCGCTGCTCACTGCGCGCGCCGGGATGGAGATCAGCATATGAATGAGATGATCGATCAGGTATACAATTTCATGACGCAGCATCAGATGGTCCCCCGGGGCGGCAGGATCCTGGCGGCTGTGTCCGGCGGCGCCGATTCCATGTGCCTTCTGGAGGTCCTTCAGCTTCTGAA
>CACXGR010000338.1 GCA_902767235.1 uncultured Lachnospiraceae bacterium
CAAGAGGCGGATCCTCTCATCCGGAACAGGCACGATGCCTATGTTGGGATCGATGGTGCAGAAAGGGTAATTGGCCGATTCTGCTCCTGCTTTGGTCAGTGCGTTAAAAAGTGTGCTCTTCCCTACATTGGGAAGTCCTACGATGCCTAATTTCATTTTGCTTTCTATCTCCTCATCCGATTTCTTATTCCCATAGTATTTTTAACACAACACCACTGCGGCGTCAAATTGTTCCGCCTCCGTCTTCATCATGTTCTCTTCCGTTGAACGGCAGCACGATCTTCGTTTTGTGCGTCCGGATCCAGCCATCCGGTTTTCCTCTGAAGCCAGGCGTTTGCGGCTCTTCCTTCTCGGCGGAGATGTCATTGGCGCTCTTCTCAGAAGGATCCGGCTGATATGTGTCATCCGGCGCAGAGGGTGCGACCCCCTCCAGATTGATCGTGATATTGGAGTTCGAGTAGATCAGCAGCTCGCGCTCCACCATTGACTGCAGCAAGTGGTTCAGGTCGAGCTTGATCCCATAGATATTTTCATGCGGTCCCTCCGCACTGATACCGATGATCATGCTGTTTCCCTTGAATTCAAGTATCCCCTCAAAATCCGGGCCTTTGGTGATAAAGGGATTGGACTTTTTGACCAGGGGCAGTTCCTTTTCGAACAAAGCCCGCAGCTCCGCAAGGGAAACATCGACAGGCACGCCGATCTTGACCACACATTTTGTATTCTGTTTGCTGTAATTGATCACACTGCTGATCTGGTGATTACTGATGATCTTGACACTGTTGTCACTGTCTTTGATCTTTGTCGTGCGGATGCCGATCTCCAGCACCTTTCCCTTGAAATCTCCGATCGAGATAAAGTCGCCGACATTGTAGGATTTCTCAAAAACAATGCTCAGCCCGGCCAGGATATCCGCCACGATGTCCTTCGCGCCCAGTGATATGGCCAGAGACAGAAGACCGATCGAGGCAAGAAGGGTCGCCGTATCGACGCCAAGGAAGTTCAGCGAGACGCAGATTGCCCCTATGACCATCGCATAATTGATAAAACTGCGGCAGAGTCTGAGTATGGTCTCCCCTGCGCGGTCAGTCAGCGTGTAAAGCATTCTGAAGACCAGTTTTACGAGCAGGTAGGCAAGATACTCTATGCAAAGCGTCACCAGAACAGCGATGATCGCAAAGAGATTGATGCCCTTGGTCCAGTTTCCTCTTATGACAAAGTTGATGGCGGAATGGGCAGACAGCGGGGAGTTTCCGAACGCAGACAGGATCATGACCCCGATCAAGATTCCGGTGAGGATCTGCAGGATCGTTTTCGTCTTTATCTCCGGCAGCATATTTTTCCAGGTCTCGGCGACGGAATTCATGGACGGCGCCCTCTCCGCGATCCTGTCCATGTAGGCATCCGACGTTTCACGCATGACAAGCGCATAGCGCTCATAGTTTTCGTCCGTATATTCACGCATTGCAAATCCGGCTGTGATCAGGTAGCCGATGAGGAACAGCGCGCCTGACAAAAGAGCAAAGATGAGTCCCGTCCTGGACATCATGGTACTGTCTGACATGTAAAAGCACAATTTGCCTCCGGATGCTTTGGATATGCCAAAATACCACTCTCCGTCGATGTTGAAAAAGCCCATATGGCGTTCCTTCAGATCGCGGGTATGCATCCCCAGGCTCTCTGCGCCGGATCCCACAAAGTCCTCTCTGCTGCAGGACAGGATCGTATGTGTCTCCGGATCAATCTCCATGATCATCCGGTTTCCGATCTCCATCCGGTTGTAGATCTGCTGTTTGGTCAGCTGTATGAATCTTTCATTTTCCTCCGTCTGCCCTGCGCCTCTGTAAGGAAGTGCGATCACAAGCGCGCCGTACGCGTCTTTCTCCCCGGGCTCTTCATAGCGGATGCCGACAAAAGGACGGGTCTCTCCCGTGATCATGTCATTTACAGGCTCCTTTACAACAGACGGGAGCCCTTTGAGCAATCTTCTGAAATCATAGAACGGGTCCGACCGGTCTGTCGGAAGGGCAAAGTCCACATATTCCCTGCTGCAGGCGATCTCCTCCCCTTTGCCGTCAAACAGGATCAGATACTCCGCAGAGATCGCCTCGGATATCTCCGACAGTTTATCTCTCGTAAGAAGTGCCGGATTCTGTGTCAGCATCGAAGAGACCGTTTCTCCCAGCCGCGTGTATCTGACCAGCTCCCGGTTCTGTACGCCGAGCGAATTCTTTTCCTCGTCCTCGATCTGTTTATCAATGAGTCCGAGCACGTTGCTGCCGATCCGGTTCTCCTGATACACATACGGGACCAGCACTGTCATAAAAGCAAAAAGCGTGACTACGACCGTCGACATCACAGTGAGTCTCATCGTGCGCTTTTTGACGACCTTAGGGCTGTATCTGAGCTTTTGTTCTTCACTGAGCGTCTCTTTTCTCACCAGCCACTGCACGGAAAAGCACCATGTGATCAGGCCGGCCAGCATGATGCCTGCAAACAGGATCTGCAGCAGGATATCCCCCAAAAACGCCGCCTTCTCTCTCTCGACAGAGTTGCAGTAGACGACGGTGACCCCGACATTTTCCATCGCTATAGGAAAGCAGATATACCTCTTCCCGTTGTCTGTCTCCAGCGTGAACTGTTCTTCCCCAAGAGCCTCTCTCGTGATGCCCAGATCACTTATCGAATGATATCTTGACAGGCCCTTTGTCATGTGAAGGATGGTCCCGCTGTCCTCCCCCGGCTCCTCTTCGGACGAGATCATAAAGAGCTCCGTGTTTTCGTCATATTCCAGTGCATCCAGAAGACCTTCTCTGGACAGATGCGATGAGACGTATTCATCATACTCTTCGACGGGCGTCCAGCTGACATAATACCAGTCCCCACGGATCCTGCCGCTTGTCAGAAATACCTCTTCCTCGCGTCCGGAGGCCTCTGCTCCGGTCTTTGCAGGCGCAAAGGACGGATCCCAATGTATTTTCGTCTGCTTGTATTCCTCCGTGATCATCTCCGGTGAGAGCGCGCCGAACAGGCCTTCCGCTTCCGGAGGCAGCTCGGCTCTTCCGTCATGCATACGTACGACCATGCCGTTTTCATCGAAGCGGTCTCCGGAGAATTCTGCGCCTGCGGCCTGATCCGAAAGCCTGAGTGTCGTCAGCTTGACGCGCGCGTTTATATCTTTAAAGAAACCGCTGCCGATGTCTTCCCACGTTTTGCCGTATCCCTCGGCCATGCCGCGGACAACTTCCGTTTTGTTCCGGCAGTCCGCCTTGATCAGCTCATCATAGTGGTGCCTTTCGATATTCAGCATGATCCCGGTATATACCAGCAGAAAAAGGATCGCGATGATGATCGTTGCGATCAGCCGCCTTATAGGTTCTATCATGTTATCTCTCTGCATTCTCTAAATTCTCACTCATTTCAGCGGTGCCGGATTTACTTTCGTGCAATTTCATCCAATGATATTTTATCACAATATCCTTTGTGCATATATACCTGCTTTTTGGTATGTAAAAGGAGCCCGCCGCTCTATCACGCGCGACGGGCTCCGTCTATTCTCACAGTCATGTGC
>CACXGR010000339.1 GCA_902767235.1 uncultured Lachnospiraceae bacterium
GGCTCCATGTGCTGCACGATCAGATAGTCCGGCTTTCTGTCGCCCAGGACCGCTGCCAGATTTGCAAGCCACTCCTCACCGAAATGCTGATCCACAGTGTCCATGACAGCGATCTTTTCATCCATGATGACATAGGAATTGTATGCCATTCCGAGCGGTACTACGTACTGTCCCTCGAACAGATCGACCTGGTGATCGTTAACTCCGACGTATTTGATATCATTTGTTACCTTCATATCATGCTCCTTTAGTTTGAATCCTATTACTAACACCCGTTGGTCCGGATATTGTGCACTTTTTACTGATCGCTGATATCGATATTGCCGGCGCCTGCCTGGATCGTCAGAAAGCGCTTGCCGCTGCCCGGCTGCATGAACTGCGTTCCCAGCGAACTGCCGTTGTAGCTGATGTCCCCCGTTCCCGTCTTGAGCTCCATCCTGCATCTCTCCAGTGAATCGCCGGAAGCGACTGACACGTCGCCTTCCCCGATGCCGATATTGATGCTGTTAAATGTGCACTCCGACATGGCTACCGCGCCGATATCCGAATAGATATCCACGGTTCCGAGAGATACATTGTACATTTCCATATCACCGCCGCCTGACTGTATGGTCACGGAGTTCGCAGTGATATCCTCCAGAATGAGACTGCCTTCCTTAATAGCGATCCGCAGGGTATCCAGTCCTACGCCGGCCGGGATCGTGATCACGGTCTCCGGCTCTTCCCCGGTGACCGCCTGCGCCTCTTCCGCCTCTGCGCTCTGTCCCTGGGCCGTGCTCTCCCCGCTCTCGGGGGCAGGCTCATCCTCTCCCAGGACCACCGCGCCGCCGGTGCTCTCGGCGCCCGCATCGTTCTTCCTGCCGCTCACCACCAGGATCTCATCCTGAACGGAAAAACCAGGGGTCTCATCCCAGCCGTTCGGGAAGGAGATGGCGAACTCTTCACCTGACCGGATCGTCAGCCTGCCGCTGATGGAATTGACTGCGATCCTGTCAAAATATTCCAGGCTGTAGATCCCCTCTCCGCTGACGGCTTCCCCGTCTTCCGCTGTATCCGCATAAACCGGGAGTGCGCTCTGCATCAGCAGTGCAGCCGCACAGAGAAGAGCAAATATGCCTCTTCCCGCTTCCCGCTTCCATTCTATCATCATCTTCTCCTCTCCGGAAATGACTCTTCTGCCATACATAATTATTATAACGGGGATGCGGTGGTGTTGTAAATCTTTTTATTTCATTTGTTTTACGATTTTGTTGTTTTTAATCCGCAATATTTTTAAAGATTTACAAAATAATTTCTATATTCTTTCTAACTTTTGACCTAGTATGGATCTCACTCCTCGGACTCACTCTCCTTGGAGATTTCCTTGATCTCCTCTCTCTCCTGCAGGTATTCCGGCGTCAGCGTCTGATGATCGCCCTGCTCATAAGTCAGGCCGTCCACGCTGAAGGAATCCGTGTCCCGGATGATGAAGATCATGGTCTTTCCCTTGTTGACCTCGATCTCCTTTCCGTTGTCATCGTAGAAGACGGTGGGCTTGTAATCATTTCCTTCACCCTTGGACCAGGTGACATGGATCATGCGGCCCTTCGTGATGTAGAATCCGTCCTTTCCGTCCGCCTCGATGCAGACCCTGAGATATGGGGAGCCCTCGACCCTGGGAAAGGCGGTGGCCCTCTGGATCAGAACATTGTCGAAGGCCATCTGCTCGCCGGTGACGGCGTCGCACTGCGCTTTGCCGTACAGCGTCTTGTAGTATTTTCCGTCCGCCTCGTTGTAACGGAGCGCGGACTTTGTGACCGGGAAGCATCCCGACATATCCACGTTCAGCGCCGGAAGGGAGTCCGCGTACTGCTTCAGCGTATTTGTCTGCGCTGCAAAGGTGAAATGCTTTTTGTTATAGTACTGATCCCTGTGCTCCGCAGAAAATCCGGCTTTCGCGATGGCGCCCTTTATGTGTTCCGCATCCGTGTAGGCCGTGTGCTCGGAGCGGCTGCCCGCCGGGATCCTGTAAAAGCACCCGTAATCAGAGCCGAGGGGTCCACCGACGCCGTTGATGTTGTCCACGTCCGGACGCGTCAGAATGTCGGCCGTGTAATCGATGGGGCCGCCGTAGTGAATGATGATGGGGTCCCACTCAAGCGCTTCGTAGACAAAATAGGCGCGGATACTTCGGATGTTGCCGATCCGCTCCAGCTTCTGCCAGTCCTGGATGATGCCCATCTGGCGGCTCATATTTCCCTCTTCCGGCATCTCATAGAAGACATCCACATTGCTGAGGCCGTACTGGGGCTGAGCAACTTTGTCGATCGGATACATGACGGCGATCGGCCTCTGCGCGGCGAGCTCGGGATCGATCTCCTCGCCTGTCAGTACACTGATATTGGAATATTTTTTCTCCTTGCTGTCTTTGGCGTCCCCCTGGGCAGAAGTCGTGGTCTGCGTCTGGTCGGCTGCCGCCGCGCGGATCCCGGGAAAAGCAAGAATAAAAGCCATAAACAGCAATAATGCTTTCTTTTTCATTTATCTCTCCTTTCGAATTGATAATCCTCTCTGTGCAGTCATTTTCCGCACAGATGTTTATTATATTCCAAAGGCATTCGAGATTCAATCGCATTTCCTATCTCGGGTCCGCCGTTTTTCGGTTGTTTTTTACAGTTTTTATTCCTTTTTTGTCATTCTGATCGGGCAGGATCACTCTCCCAAAAGCTCCTTCGCCCGCAGCTGATCTACCTTCGCATAGGGGAGCCGGATGTATTTGTTGTCCTGCAGGCTGACCGAGTCCGGAAGCGACAGCTCGTCCAGTGACTTTCCGGATGCCAGCGCATAAGCCAGCTCCTCCATGGCTTTGGCCTGCCCGTCTTTGTCATTGTAAACGGTGCCTGTCATGCGGCCGTCCACTACCGCCTGCAGCCC
>CACXGR010000340.1 GCA_902767235.1 uncultured Lachnospiraceae bacterium
AGCCCTGCGCGGAGCGGGTCATCCTTCTCGTCCTTCATCTCGAACATGCCCTGCATCAGGTCGCTGGCAATACTGCTGCCGCTGTCCCTGATGGTGAAGTACATATAAGCCCTGTTTCCGGACGCTCTGTCCGCCCTGCAGCCGAGATTGATCACACCGCCTCCGGGCGTCTGTTCGATGGCGCTCTCGAGGAGGCTGACAAGCGCTCTCTGGAGCTTGGCCTTGTCGCCTATGGCCTGATCCGGCATCGAAACGCTCTTCTTCAGTTCCAGTTTTATTCTCTTCTTGGCGCACACAGGCTCCTGGAGTACCATTACGTTCTCCAGGCAGTCATCAATGGAGAAAAGCTCTTCTCTGAGTACTCCGTCATCGGACGCGGCCATCTGGACAAGATCGTCCATGACCGAGCTCCTGGCCGGACCTGCGTCCACAGGTGCGGGCTCCTCCTGCCGGGGTGCGAATCCTCTTCGAACGGGCTCTTCCTGACGCGGCGCGAATCCTCTGCGGATCGGCTCCGTGCGTCTAGGCTCGCTTGCCGCGGAAGCCGTCTCAGGGCGAAGTCCGCTGCTGAAAGGCATACGGCTCTGCCTGTTGACCGCGCCTCTTCGGATCACGCTTCCGTCTGATCCTCCTGCCAGGCCGTCCATCCAGCCGTCCTCAATACCGGAGACAGCGGCAGGTTCCGTTCTCTGTCCCCTCGCGCCGGCAAGGCTGTCTTCTGCAGACGTTCCTGCAGCTTTCCCGGCCGCCGCGGTGCCTGTCACTGCTGCTCCGGTGCCGCTCCCGGGTGCCGACATGCCTGCCATCGGTGCCGATACGCCGGCCGCCGGTGCTGTCACGCCGCTCTTCTGCAGCGATTCCACCATATCCTGCAGCCTCTTGACCGTGCTGCGCTGCTCCTTCTCACGCAGCTCGCTGCTGCGCCGCTGCTGTTCCCGGATCTCTTCGGACTCGCGGAGCGCGTCCATCGTCTTCTTGAGCTCCTCCTCGAGCCTGGCGACCTCTTTCTGTTTGTTCTGCAGTTCCCTGTCGCAATCTGCCGTCAAAAGATCGATGGTCCTCTGCTGTTTGGCCAGCTCCGACTCCTGGGCTCTGCGGTAATTCTCCATCTGCTTCTCGAGCATCTGCTCCTTGTCCGCATAGGATCTCTTGATCTCCTGCTCCCTTGCGTCGTACTCCAGGCGCAGTTTCTTCTCCATATCCTCCGCCGACTCCTTCTGGGAGTTCAGCACCTGATTCATCTTAAGGCGGAAAGACTCGATCTGCTCCTGAGTCTTGGCCTGGGCTTCCTCGATCTCCTTGCGGACCGTTGTGCGGGTCTCCTCTACCTCAAGTCTCGCCTTCTCCTGGGCCTCGCGGATCTCCACCCGCGCCCTTTCCTGCTGCATTTTCGAAGTCTGCTCGGCCTTGGCGATCTGGAGATCCGCCGCCTTTTTGACCTCATCCCTGTCCACATAGAAAAGCATTCGCATGCGCTTTCCTGTGTGGTCAGTGCCTCCCAGCAGGTAGACATCCGTCCAGCGCTTGCTGCCGTCCGCCATTTCCATCTCGAAAATACCCAGATAGGGATCCTTGGAGACCATCTCTATGTGGGCTTCGGTGAGCCTCTTTCTCGTGATGCTGGTCATCTCCAGCCGGTAGAAAGGATCCTTGGCGACTTCCTCAGCGAATCCGGCCATAGTCATGCCGAACTGCTCGGGGAAATGCCTGGTGACATAGACGGGATGCCAGTTTCCCGGCTCTCCTGTCAGTACACAGAGGGCTCCCGGTATTTTGCCAAGTATCTCTGAGGCCTGCGCGACGCGCTCCTGCATCTGGGCGTGCATCTGGTTGAAGCCCGTTGTCTCCTGGAAAACACAGTAATATACAGTATTCTCGCCCTCCTGGTAAGCGGGCGCGCCTATCATGCGGTACTGGAAGCGGTTTCCGTCCCGCCTGAAAAACGTCAGATTGACCGCGATATGACCGCTGGTCCCCTGGATCTCCCTGAGCCGGTTCATGATCTTGTCGCGCTCTTCCTCCGGGACCATGAAGAAGGGAGCCCTCTCCATCTGCTTCTGGAACTGGTCCTCCTTGTAATGGAGTTTCTTCCAGAAATAGTCATTATAAAAGAGAGTCTTGGGGCCCTCTTCCTTCATATATGCGAAGATCAGCACGCCGCAGGGGAGATTCTCGGTAAACTCCCTGATCTGTTCCATTCCCCCTATGCCCTGCTTCTCGGACATGTGGATAAATGTGAT
>CACXGR010000341.1 GCA_902767235.1 uncultured Lachnospiraceae bacterium
ATCGCTCTGCATCCGTCCTTCATTCCGGACGGATGCCGCGCTATTTTGCCAATCTGCTGCCGTCTTCGTCTTATTGGCCGCCTTATTTGCCGCCGGTCAGCTCCAGCTCGTGCTTTCTCAGCTCCAGCATGCGGTCGCGCAGTTCTGCAGCCGCCTCGAAGTTGAGGTCCGCCGCCGCCCGGCGCATCTTCTTCTCCACGTCCGCGATGAGCTTTCTCAGCTCGCCCAGATTCATGGACTCCGGATCCTTCTCGAAGCGCGCCTGCTCCTTCGTGATCTCCTTCGAGATCGCGATCAGGTCGCGCACCGCCTTCCGGATCGTCTGGGGCGTGATCCCGTGCTCCTCGTTGTACTTCATCTGCACCTGCCTGCGCCGCTCCGTCTCCTCGATGGCCTTGCGCATGGAATCGGTCATATTGTCCGCATACATGATGACATGTCCGTCCGAGTTTCTCGCTGCGCGGCCGATCGTCTGCACCAGGGACGTCTCCGACCGAAGGAAACCCTCCTTGTCCGCGTCCAGGATCGCCACCAGTGCGATCTCAGGAATATCCAGTCCCTCTCTGAGCAGGTTGATGCCCACCAGCACGTCGAACACATCCAGCCTCATGTCCCGGATGATCTGGGCGCGCTCCAGTGTGTCGATGTCCGAGTGCAGGTACTTGACGCGGATGCCTGCCCCGGCCAGGTAGTCTGTCAGGTCCTCCGCCATCTTCTTGGTGAGTGTGGTGACCAGCACCTTGTTGCCCGCCTTCACTGTCTTGCGGATCTCCGCGATGAGATCGTCGATCTGGCCGTGGATCGGCCTGACGTCGACCTTGGGGTCCAGAAGCCCTGTAGGTCTTATGATCTGCTCGGTCCGCATGAGCTCGTGCTCTTCCTCATAGCTTCCGGGTGTGGCGCTGACAAAGAGCATCTGGTCGATGTGGCTCTCAAATTCCTCGAAGTTCAGCGGCCGGTTGTCCAGTGCGGAGGGCAGGCGGAAGCCGTACTCCACCAGCGTCAGCTTGCGGGAGCGGTCTCCGTTGTACATGGCCCCGATCTGCGGGATCGTCATGTGCGATTCGTCGACGATGATCAGGAAGTCCTCCGGGAAGAAGTCCATCAGCGTCAGCGGCGGCTCCCCGGGTCTGGCAAAATTCAGATGCCTTGAGTAGTTCTCAATACCGCTGCAGAATCCCGTCTCCCGCATCATCTCTATGTCAAAGTTTGTCCTCTCCGAGATCCTCTGGGCCTCCAGAAGCTTGTCCTGGGACTTAAAGAACTTCACCCTGTCCTGCATCTCTGCCTCGATGTTGTCGCAGGCCCTGTTGATCTTCTCCTGGGGCACCACGTAGTGGGAGGCGGGCCAGATCATCACATGGCTGAGGCTGGCGTGCACCCTGCCGGTGAGCTGCTCCACCTCGCAGATGCGGTCGATCTCCTCGCCGAACCACTCGATCCGGATCAGGTAATCGCCGCCCTGGGCCGGATAGACCTCCACCGTGTCTCCTCTGACCCGGAAGTTGCAGCGCTCCAGCGCCAGATCGTTTCTGGTGTACTGGATCGCGATCAGCTCCTTGATCACTTCGTCGCGGTCCTTCTCCATGCCCGGCCTGAGGGAGATCGACATACCCTTGAATTCGTCGGGGCTTCCCAGTCCGTAGATGCAGGACACACTGGCCACGACGACCACGTCCCTCCGCTCTGCCAGGGAAGCCGTCGCGGAGAGCCTGAGCTTGTCGATCTCGTCGTTGATCATCGAGTCCTTGGCGATATAGGTGTCGCTGGAGGGGATGTATGCCTCCGGCTGATAGTAATCATAGTAGGAGACAAAATACTCCACCGCGTTCTCGGGGAAGAATTCCTTCATTTCTCCGTACAGCTGCCCCGCCAGGGTCTTGTTGTGGGAGATGATCAGCGTCGGCCGGTTCAATGCCTGAATGACATTGGCCATGGTAAAGGTCTTGCCCGATCCCGTCACGCCGAGAAGGGTCTGGAACTGGTTGCCTTCCTTGAAGCCTTTCACAAGATCTGCGATGGCCTGCGGCTGGTCACCGGTGGGCTGATATTCAGAATGCAGTACAAAATGATCCATACGATTCGATCCTCTCTTACGCGGCTTGCGCAGCCGGTGATCCGTAACCTTTCAGGCAGAGCCCCGGCGCTTTGGGCGAGGCTATTAACAGAGTATAGCACAGGTTTTTTATTAAGAACAGAGGTTTTTTAGAACAAGTGTTCCTTGATATATATTGGAGAATGGAAGTGCCGTGTTTAGTCAGGGTTGAAGGGTTGAAGACCTGCGGGGGAGTGTTATATCCACTGCGAAAAAGGAGGGGGGTGAGGCACGGCGCACGGTGAGCTATACCCCCTGCGAAAAAGGTGTTTCTTTCGTGGGGATTCACTCGGATCCTTCCCTCGCTTCGGAGGAAAACGCGCGGCAAACTCGAGGCCTGCTCTGATGACCAAGCCTCTCAGACAAGCCTGCTTTCGGGCTGCAGGAGCTGCAGCCCGAATTTCCTCCTGCGCTCGGTCACGATCCGGTTCATCCAGCCACTCAAGAAAAACCTTTTTCTTCGGGGGTATAGCTCGCCGTGCTTATGTGTTCCCTGCC